>DASVOW010000188.1:0-5945 GCA_036383155.1 Ktedonobacterales bacterium | reverse complement strand
GTGATCGTGCTGCTCGACACCAGCATCGAGCTAAACGGCGACATCTGGACCCCCATCCAAAACGCCCTCTCCGACCCCACCATCGGTCTCGTCGGCCCCTTTGGCCTCGTCACCCAGGATCTAAAGGAATACGAGGAGAGCCCGGGACCCGATGTCGATGCCGTCGAAGGCTACCTGATGGCCTTCCGCCGCGCCACCCTGCTCGAAGTCGGACCCGCCGACGAAAAGTTCCGCTTCTATCGCCTGATGGATGTCGATTACAGTCTGGAATTCAAGAAGGCTGGCTACCGCCTGATTGTCGGCGATGCCATCACCCAGCGCATCATCAAGCACCCGCACCGCGAGTGGTACAGCCTCACCCCTGAGGAGCAAGCCACAAAGAGCAAGCATAATTTCGACATCTATTGGCGCCGCCGCCACCACAGCCAGAGCTTGCTCGTCGCCAACTATCAGCCGGACCAGGGAGCGCCATGGGGACACGACCACACGCTCGCATCGCCCGACCAGATCGATCCCCGCTTCGAGCACTTGCCATACACCGAAGCCACTCCGCACACCCACGACCACAAACACTGGCCCGACCACGCGCACTCTCACCCACATATCCATACACCGGGACCGCGCTGGCTTGGCAGTGGCACTGCGATCTATGCGCCGAGCTACGCCGAGCCCGCAACCGACACGCGTCACAGTGCGTCCGCCGATTCCGTCCAATCAGGAAAGGGTGACACCCATGGCGACCGAAGGTAATGTGGCGAGCCAGTTGGGCGCCGTTGCCCTGGTGGGCTCCGGCGAATACACCGATGCGATGAATGAGACCGACCGCCACCTGATCGCCACGCTCGGCGGCCCCGCGAATGCGCGTGTCGCCCTGCTCCCCACCGCCAGCGGCCTCGAGCCCGACAGCCCCAAATACTGGAATGACCTCGGCATGCGCCACTTCACCTCGCTCGGCGTCGCCGACATCCGCCCCACCTGGATCCTCGATGCCCAGACGGCGCACGATCCCGCCCAGCTCGACCTCTTGCGCGGAGCAAACTTCTACTACTTCTCCGGCGGCAATCCGCAGCACGTCATCAGCAGCATGCGCGGCTCACCTGCCTGGGAAATCATCTCCGCCGCCTATGCCAACGGCGCGGTGCTCGCGGGCTGCAGCGCCGGTGCGATGGCAATGAGCGGCTACACCCTCTCGCTACGCTTCGCCTTCTCTGGCAGTGGCCCCGTCGAATTCGTCGAGTCGCTGGCAGTCGTGCCGCACGTCATCGTCTTCCCCCACTTCGACCGCATCCTCGGCAGAATGGGCAGCGCCGCCCTCCGCACCCGCCTCGTCAAAGCCCCCCAGGGCGCAATCCCCATCGGCGTAGACGAAGACACCGCCCTCGTGCGCATCGCCCTCCCCAACCCCGACGGCAAAGCCCTGTGGCGCGTCATGGGGCGACAAACCGTCACCATCTTCTGGCCCGGCGCCGCCCACCAGGTGCTCCACACCGGCGACGAAGTTGCCCTCTAGCGCCCCTTTCCATTACCCGACATTTGCGCGAGAATACAGCCGGGGAGGAGGCGTACACATGGCACACGAGATCATCGCACCCTGGGCTGAGCGAGTTCCTGGCGCCGGCCCAATGACCGCCGACGATCTGCTCGCACTGCGCGACGACGACGGTTGGCAGCACGAATTAGTGGATGGAGTGTTGGTGAAAATGCCGCCGCCAGGATTTGAGCATGGCCAGATAGTGGGGGACTTGATGTCAGAACTCGGACACTATGTAAAATTCCAGCGCCTGGGGAAAGTGCTTGGCGCCGAGACGGGATTTCTACTAAGCCGCGTGGGAGAACCCGACACAGTGCTAGCGCCTGACATTGCGTTTGTCCGTGCTGACCGTGTTCCCCCACGCAACGCGCCCGACATCGCGAAGTATCAGCGCCTGGCGCCGGATCTCGTCGTCGAAGTCGCCTCGCCCGACCAGTACAGGCCCGAGATGGCGGCAAAAGCCAGACTCTACCTCGCGGCGGGCGTGCGACTCGTCTGGCTCGTCTGGCCGGCGGCGCGGACAGTGGACGTCTGGCGTCCGGGCAGCGACACGCCCATTGCCAGCCTCACCACCGCCGATGCGCTCGACGGCCTCGATGTCGTGCCAGGCTTTACCTACTCCCTGGCCGACCTTTTCTAATACACCACCGTCTCAGTGTAGTCGCCAAAGACCTTGCGGAAGACCCCCATGATCTCCCCCATGGTGCAGTAGGCCCGCGCGCAATCGAGGATGTACGGCATCGTGTTCTCGCTGCCACGCGTCGCCTGCTCCAGTGCTGCCAGCGTCACCCCCACGCGCTCGTTGTCGCGCTCGCGCCGCACACGATGCAGCCGCTCCAGATGGATGCGCTCCTTCGCCGGATCGACATAGAGCGTGGGAACAGGCGTCCCCTCGTCCATCACATAATCGTTGACGCCGACGATGACACGCTCTTTCGCCTCGACCTCCTGCTGGAAGCGATACGACGCCTCGGCGATCTCCTTCTGGAAGTAGCCGTTGCGGATACACTCCAGTACGCCGCCAAGCTCGCGGATCTGGTTGATATAGGCGACCGCCTGCCGCTCCGTCTCGTCCGTCAACGCCTCGATGAAGTACGAGCCGCCGAGCGGATCGATCGTATTGGCCACCCCGCTCTCGTGCGCGATCACCTGCTGGGTGCGTAGCGCGATCAGCGCGGCCTTCTCAGTCGGCAGCGCCAGGGCCTCATCCAGCGAATTCGTGTGCAGCGAGTTCGTGCCGCCTAGCACCGCCGCCAACGCCTGAATCGCCACGCGCGCCACGTTGATCTCTGGCTGCTGCGCCGTCAGCGACACACCCGCCGTCTGCGCGTGCGTGCGCAACATCCACGAGCGCGGATCTGTCGCGCCGTAGTGCTCGCGCATCTCGTGCGCCCAGATCCGCCGCGCCGCCCGAAACTTGGCGATTTCCTCGAAAAAGTCGTTATGCACGTCGAAGAAGAACGAGAGCCGCGGCGCAAACTCGTCAATCTTCAGCCCGCGCTCCAGCGCCTTATCCACATAGGTGAGCCCGTCCGCCAGCGTGAATGCCAGCTCCTGCACGGCTGTCGCGCCTGCCTCGCGGATGTGGTAGCCGGAGATCGAGATGGTGTTCCACTTCGGCATATTCCGCGTGCCAAACTCGACGGTATCCGTCACCAGTCGTACCGACGGCTCCGGCGGGAACAAAAACTCCTTCTGAGCGATATATTCCTTGAGAATATCGTTCTGCAGCGTGCCGCCAAGCTGCGCCATCGGCACACCTTGCTTCTCGGCAGCCGCGATATACATCGCCCAAATCGCGGGCGCGGGGCTGTTGATCGTCATCGACGTGGTGACTTTGTCCAGCGGGATGTCCTTGAACAGGATCTCCATATCGGCCAGTGACGAGACCGCCACACCGCACTTGCCAAACTCACCAAGCGCCATCGGGTGATCGTGATCGTAGCCATACAGCGTTGCCATGTCGAACGCGACGGAGAGCCCCATTTGCCCCTGCTTCAGCAGATACTTGAAGCGCTCGTTCGTCTCCTCCGCCGTGCCGAAGCCCGCAAACATGCGCATCGTCCACGGCTTGCCGCGATACATCGTCGGCTGCACGCCCCGTGTGTACGGATACTCGCCGGGGAATCCCAGGTCGCGTTCGTAGTCGAGATGCGCCACATCCTCAGGTGTATAGAGCCGCTTGATCGGCATGTCCGATTGCGTCGTGATGTTCGCGCTGCGCTCCGGCATCCGCTTCACCGCCTTGGCGACCGCGTCCGCCTCCCACGCGCTGCGCTCTTCGGCGATGCGCTCCACAGCATCCAGATGAAAGAGTGTCCCCTGGCGCAGCCCGCGTGCCTCCAGATCACTGGCGTCGGGCGACTCCGCCTGCGTTGCGGGCAGATCGCGGGCGTCGGAAGTATCGGCAGCACTCGCAGCGTGCGGCTTCTGGTCGAGCATCGTTCTCTATCCTCCTCGCGGACTCCCGTTAGACCTCAATCGACATGGCGACCGCGCCGCCGCCGCCCAGGCACAGCGTCGCCAGCCCGCGCCCACCGCCGCGCCGCCGCAGCTCGTAGATTAGCGTCGCCAGCACACGCGTCCCGCTCGCGCCGATGGGATGCCCCAGCGCCACCGCCCCGCCGTTCGGGTTGACGCGGCTCCAGTCCCAGTCAAGCTCCTTGCCATTCGCGAGCACCTGCGCCGAGAATGCCTCATTCACCTCGATCACGTCGAAGTCGCTCATCTTCAACCCGGTGCGGTCGAGCAGCTTGCGCACGGCGCGCGGCGGGCAAGCAAAGATCATCTTTGGCGCGATAGCCGCGGCGGCATACCCAGTGATACGCGCCAGCACAGGCGCTCCCAGCTCGCGCGCCTTGGCTTCGCTGGCGACGATCGCCGCCGCCCCACCATCGTTGAGCCCGGGCGCGTTGCCTGCCGTCACCGTGCCAGCCTCCCTGCGGAACGCTGGATTGAGCTTGCCCAGCGTCTCGATGCTCGTGTCCGGCCGGATCGACTCGTCCTTGTCGACGACGAGTGTCCCCTTCTTCTGCGCGATCTCCACCGGCACCATCTCATCATGGAAGCGCCCCGCCTCAGTCGCCGCATGTGCCTTCTTATGGCTCTCATAGGCAAACTGATCCTGTGCGTCGCGTGTGATGCCATAGGCGTCGGCGACGATCTCGGCCTCCTCGCCCATGTGCACGTTCTCGAAGGCGCACCACAGGCCGTCATTCACCACCGAATCGATCATCTCGGCGTTACCCATGCGGTAGCCCGTCCGCGCCTTCGGCAGCAGATACGGCGCATTGCTCATACTCTCCATGCCGCCCGCGACGAAGAGTTCGCCATCGCCCGCCTTGATCGCCTGTGCCGCGAGCATGACCGCCTTGAGGCCCGATCCGCAGACCTTGTTGATCGTCACGGCGGGCACATCCTCAGGAATGCCGCTGTGCAGCGCGGCCTGCCGTGCCGGCGCTTGCCCCTCACCAGCGGTGACGACGTTGCCCATAATCACTTCGTCGATCTGCTCGACGGGAACATTCGCCCGCTTGACGGCCTCGCGAATGGCGATAGCGCCAAGTTGAGTCGCGCTAAGAGGAGAAAGCGCGCCAAGAAAGCGCCCGATAGGTGTGCGCACCGCACTGAGAATCACAGGATCATGATCGGCCATTGTCGGCTCCTTTGCGACGGATGTCTGCGTATCGCTCATGCGGCACTGCAGCCTGCCAGGCTTGTGGCCACACGCGCCGCAGACATGACAGTGCGCCTCGTCGCGCACCATCGAATGGAACGGAAATCAGTTTGTATCAAGCGTCGCTATCAGCCGCTGTGCCCATGCATTCCGCATGTTTCGCACCCGCAACACGACTGAGCGCACCCATGCATTATAGGCCGAGGCCACATAGAGGGTCAAACTGCGCGCTTCCCCCAAAGCCCACGCGGCGCTCCATGCCCGCTGGACCAGCCCACGTCACCGCGCCCACCACTGGCGTGTCACAGTACACTCACGCTACCAAACTCGCCACGGTCTTTCTCCGTACATACCATATACTGGCGTCGATATTGCTGGAATATGCTGACGGCAATGTTGGCTCTTTGAAAGGAGCAGGCTTGTGAGCATGAATCAAGACGATACCCCGGCGCGTCCAGATTATCCACCACCACCAGCTCAGAACTACCCGCAGAGCGATCCAGAGCCCCCTGCGCAACAGGGATATGGCGGCTATCCACAGCAGGGCAATGTCTATGCGGGCCCACCTCCGGCGCGGCCAGGCTTCGACTTCCAGGATCTCTGGGCGCGCTGGCGATCCGTCCTCTACCCACCGAGCGTCGCGGCATTCGACATGCAAAAGCCCGCCGCAAACTGGAACACGATCTTTATCAGCTTGGCTATCCTCGGCGTCGTGCAAGGCGTATTCGCGTACATCAC
>DASVOW010000187.1:0-10725 GCA_036383155.1 Ktedonobacterales bacterium | reverse complement strand
ACTCATGTGGAGAGTGCTACCAGTCTATCGCTACTGTATATCACGTTAGAGGACACAAGGCAACTAGTATGAGCAGACTGTGATGCTGATCCAATTGAGCTGAGTCACATGCTAGATTGTGTAACAATAGAGGATAGGGGTAGCCGTGATGCCATACGGTTTTTCTCTATGCGCGTGCTTGGGCCACCAGCGCGGAAACCTCAGCAGCACAGCCCCAGGAAAGCGTCACGCCCGCGCCGCCGTGGCCGTAGTTGTGGATGAGGATGCGCTCAAGTGGGAGTCGCTCCAACTCGACACGGACAGTGGAACGCACAGGACGCAACGCGCACGCGACAGAGAGGATGTCGTCCGGGCGGAGGTGGGCGAAGGCGGGTGCAAGATTGGCGCAGCGAGCAAGGATGTCAGGTGTGAGAGCGGGATCGACGGAGACGCTTTCGTTGTATTCGTCGTCTACGCCACCGAGCCCGATATCGTTGAGGCGCGGGACGATGTAGGCGACGCGGTTGGGGCCATCGTCGTCGAGCACGACGCGGCGGAAGCCATTGTGCCGGACGCGCACCACCTGACCGCGAGACGGGTGGAGATCGGTGTCGCCCACGAGCGCGTGCGCACCCAGGCCTACGCAGTTGATCACGATGGAAGCGGCAGCAAAGGCATCGTCCAGCCGTTCGACGGAACGTTGCACCACGGCACCGCCAGCCTCGCAAAAGCGACGCAACAGGTAGTCAAGGTAGATCGGCATCTCCATTACAGGCGCGGTAAAAATGTAGCCGTCCACGTAGCCAGGAGGCAACTCATCTGGGGTGGCGCGGCGGAAGCCCTCGACGGCGGAGACCCACCAGGGATCAGGGCTTGGGGTGGGCTTGTATTCGACCAGGGTGGCGAGCAGCACGCCGCTCCCAGGGACGGCGGCGAGCGCGGTGAAGGTGCGATAGGCTGTGGCACCCCAGGCGGTAACGCGATCCTCCGGGTAGGCTTTGTATGGGTACCAGACGGCTGCGGCAACGCTGGACGTGGTCTGTTGGGGCAGGTCTTTGGTCCAGATGGTGACGGTGTGGCCGGCTTCGAGCAGGGAGACACCGGTAGTGAGGCCGGAGACACCGCAGCCAAGGATGAGCACGTGCATGGGCACTACCTCCCGAGGAGTGGCTGGAGTAGCACGATGGACATGTGTGCAGAGATAGTATCACGGCGCCCGCTGGTGTTGCGAATTGTGGCCGGAATCTCTGAACAGGACTATCGTTTCCTTTGCTATAATCAGGTAGTATGGGCGACGAGTATGATCTCCAACAATCAGTACGCTGTATCAGCCATACGTTGCCTATGTCCGCGGCGCGAGCGCAAGCCGTCGCGCCTTACATATCTATGATATAGAGGTTTCAGGCGTGATAACACATCCAGGTAGCACTCCTTCGCTCGATTCCGAGGCGGCGCCGGGAGCAGACGCGCCGGGCTCCACTTCGCGCGAGCATCAGCAGCTGATCGTTGGGTCGCGCGGATCGGCGCTTGCCATGTGGCAGACGCGCTGGGTGCTCGACCGTCTGCTGGAGCATGCGCCGCACACGCACTATCATATTGAAGAGATCTCGACGCGGGGCGACCGTACGCAGGCGCTCCAGGTGCCGCTGACGCAGCTCGGCGATAAGTCGATGTTTGTGGCGGAGCTGGAGCGAGCACTGCTGGCCGGCGAGCTGGATGTCGCTATCTCGCCGATGAATGACCGCTCGCTGGTGGATGCGGAACGCCAGGCGATGCCGGTGCAAGAGCAGCAGCAGAGCGGTGAGATTCAGCCGATCGATGCAGCAGTTCACAGCCTGAAAGATCTACCGGGGAAACTCGACCCGCGATTGACGCTGGCGGCGGTGCCGCCGCGAGAAGATCCGCGCGATGCGCTGATCTCACGGCATGGCTTGCGGTTCGCGGAGCTGCCGGTGGGGGCCGTGGTCGCCACGAGCAGCCTGCGTCGCCGCGCGCAGGTGCTGCATCTGCGGCCAGATCTGCGCATCGTAGACATTCGCGGCAATGTGGACACGCGACTGCGCAAGGCACTGGCCCCTGATGGTCCGGACGCGGTGATCCTGGCGGTGGCCGGGCTGCGCCGTCTGGGGCTGGATGGGTATATCACCGAGATTCTGCCGGTGGATGTGCTGACGCCGGCGGTTGGTCAGGGCGCGCTGGCTGTCGAGGTACGGGCCGACGACCGGCGCACGCGACGGCTGCTAAAGCAGCTCGATCATCCGCCGACCCGGCAAGCTGTGACGGCGGAGCGGGCGGTGCTGGCGACGCTCGGCGGGGGCTGCCAGGTGCCGCTGGGAGCGCATGCTACCGTTGCGCCTGATGGGGAGACGCTGCACCTCACGGCCGTGGTGGCGAGTCTGGATGGGCAGCGCCTGATCCGCGTCGAGCGCGACGGGCCACTGCGCCGCCCGATGACACTCGGACGCGGCGTTGCACGCGAGCTGCTGCGCAGGGGAGCCGCGCAGATTCTCGCGGAGATTGCAGGTCGCTAGTATGCGGTGACGTACGGGTAGCAGCATGGCGGGGCAGCAGAGGCGCAGATGATGACACCACAATTCGAGACGCACGCACTGGCCGGACGGCACATCGCCATCACGCGCCCACCGGAGCAGGCGCCGCAGCTCGCGCACTTGCTCGAAGCTGCAGGCGCGCGTGTTACCGTGCTTTCGTCAATTGACATTGCGCCGCTCGAAGAGACGAGCGGGCTTGACGCCGCTGTGGAGCGGCTGGCGCAGGGAGAACGGGCGTACGATTGGGTTGTCTTCACCAGTGTCAATGGCGTGCGCGCACTCGATCAGCGGCTCGCGGCGCTTAGACAGGGTTGGAGCTTGCTGCGAAGCCCGGCGGTGGCAGCGATTGGTCCGGCAACGGCACAGGCGCTCGAAGCACACGGCATTACACCAGCGCTGGTGCCTGATGAATACGTGGCTGAGGGCATTCTGCGGGGGATAGGAGATGTCGCAGGCAAGCGTTTGTTGCTGCTGCGAGCGGATATCGCGCGTAAGACGCTGGCAGAGGAACTGCGCCGGGGAGGCGCGGAGGTGGATGAGGTCGCGGCGTACCGGACGGTGGTCGTGCCGCCGGACGTGGCGCGGCTGCGACACGTGCTCGACGCCGACCGGCCAGACGCGATCACATTTACCAGCTCCTCTACGGTGCAGGGACTGATACAGAGCCTGGACGCGGCGGGATTCGTGCCATCACAGGCGCTCGCCACTATCGCGCTGGCATGCATAGGGCCGGTGACGGCAGGGACATTACGCGAGCATGGACTGGAGCCGGCGGTGGTCGCGGAGGAATATACGATGCCGGGGCTGGCACGTGCGCTGATTGTACATTTTACTTCCATGTCGCCCGCGTCCTCTCCATCGACGGGGAGCACGCGGGAAGGAGCATAGCAGATGTCATCCACCGCGCTCTTTGAATTACTGGCGGCGCTCGCGGCATTTGTTGCCACCATATTCATCTTTGATCAGCACCTCAACCGGTCTCGACCATACAAGCTGATGTGGTCGCTGGGCTTGCTCTTCTATGGCATCGCCGCTGCCGCCGCCTTTGCCGGGAGCGTGGGGCATTGGACGGTGGGAGAGTACAAAGCCTGGTATTATTTCGGCGGTATCCTCACCGCGATGTATCTTGGCATGGGGTCGTTTTACCTGCTTGGCCCACGCCGGGTCGCGCATATCATCACGGGTATCGTCGTCGCGCTCTCGCTCTATGCCGCGATCCGCATCTTTACTTACCCTGTCGATGCAGCGACCGCCGCCCGACTGGCCGTGAGCGAGACCACCGACGTGACGAACGTGGGCGCGTTTCATGTGTTGCCCGGCGATGTGGCGGCAATCGCCATCCTGATGAATATCCCTGGGGCGCTCTTTCTCTTTGGCGGGGCGGCGTGGAGCGCATGGACGTTCTGGCGGCGGCATACGCCGGGCTATCGCGTCGCTTCGATGGTGCTGCTGGCGCTGGGCGCGGTGGTTCCCAGCATCACAACGGGCTTGCAGCGACTGGGGTACAGTGGCGGCGCGGCGCTCGGCGAGTTCCTGGGTGCACTCTGTTTGCTGGCGGGCTTGCTCATCAGCCTTGATGTGTTTACCGTCTTCCGCGTGCCGTTTACGCATATCGTGCTGCGCGAACGCCGCCAGGTTGAATCTGTTCAGGGGTGATGATCTGATGTCAGCGGGCCGTGATCGAAAACCCTTGACAAATGTTCGCCAGCACTGTACACTGTAGAACGGCAGTTCTATGCGTGTCGATGTGTAAAAAGGAGGTCGCTCATGGCCAAAGATTTGAGCGCGCCACAGGCGAAGATTTACAGTTTTATTGGCGAGTATATGCGCCAACACGGGCGCCCCCCGACGAATCGCGAAATCGGTGAGGCAGTTGATATCCATTCGACCGGGCATGTGGACTACCATCTGAACATGCTTGAGAGGAAGGGGTATATCATCCGCGAGCGGCGCAAGAGTCGCGGCATCAAGCTTCCGGAGCAGGAGCAGCGCGGGCCGCGCATTGTCGGCACTATTGCCGCGGGCGCGCCACTCGACATTTTCGCGGACGCCCAGACTGATGTGCTTGATATGAGCACGCACACGCGCGAGTATGTGCTCCAGGTGCGCGGGCAGTCGATGATCGAGGACCATATCGCCGACGGCGACTATGTGCTGGTCGATCCGGATGCGTATATTCACGATGGGGATATCATCGTCGCCACCCACAAGACGGATACTGGCGAGCGCGGCGCGGCCACTCTCAAGCGTCTCTATCGCGAGCAGGGGCGCGTGCGGCTCCAGCCAGCCAATTCGGAGATGCAGCCCATCTATATTGCCGCCAAAGATTGGGACAATGAGTGGGAGGTGCAAGGCAAGGTTACGGCGGTCTATCGGCGCTGCTAACGTCAATATGCCAAGCACACTGTTGCCAATCATACGGTATTGCGAATCAATCGATCTGCTGAAATAGGGAGCCATGCGTGAGATGGCTTAGTATCCGTATGCTCCCTGCTCCTTCAGGCTGCCTGTCACGTGCGCTGTAGTGCCGAACGGGGTATGATGCTGTGGACATATGTGGTAGTAGAGCCGGGTGTGATGAGTGACGCACATGTTGCGTCACCCGTTTTTCCTTGGGATGCCACATTCCAGACACGGTGTCGTATACGTATGGCACAGACATGGCAACACGAGCGTGACATGAATGGATATGGACCTGAAGGGGGACTCGCTTGAGCGGAATCGAATCAGCGCTCTTTGATCTGATTACCTCGTGGTATGTCACCACGGGCTACCTCGGCATTGTGCTGGCTATGGCGCTGGAAAGCTGCTGTATCCCGCTACCCAGCGAGATCGTGATGCCGCTCGCGGGCTTCTTTGTTTACTGCTCTGAGAAGACATCGCTTGTTACGACTCCTTCTTGCCCAAAGGTCCAATTTACATTACTTGGCGTTACCCTGGCCGGGGCGCTTGGATGTGTCATCGGCTCCACAGTCGCCTATGCTATCGGCGCGTCTGGTGGACGTCCACTGCTCCTGAAGTATGGCAAGTATATCCTGATCTCGCGGGCAGACTCCGAGCGAGCGGATCGGTGGTTTGCGCGCCATGGCGCTCCGGTTGCGTTCTTCTCACGGCTGCTGCCGGTCATCCGCACGTATATCTCGTTGCCAGCGGGTGTCTACCGTATGAATTTCGGGCAGTTCATCCTCTTTACGTTCTTAGGGTCCCTTCCATGGACCTTTGCACTGGCACTTGTTGGGATGCAGCTTGGCAGCAAAATCACGGAACTCGGCACGATCTTCCATGGGTTGGACGCTGTGATCCTGGTGGTGCTGGTTGCCGCGGTAGCCTACTACGTGTATCACCATATCAAGAAGGATCGCGAAGCTACCCCACGCCAGCCTGGCACATTGACAGGACAGCAGACGAGGCGCTAGCGATGACGTTGTCGGGCCAGCATCAGTAGACATCGCGCGGCAAGGCGTCTATCAGGCCAGTTGCTGCTCGTTGCTCTCGGTGGGGGGGACGCACTGATCCACCGGGGCGCAGCGCGGCACCCTCTCCAGTGGAACGATCTGAGCGAGCTTCTGGCCGAGGCGGAGCAGCGCATAGAGATAGGTGTCGTGCGGGTAGGATGAGTCGCCGCCTTTGAGAGAGTAGGCATCGCCGCCAGCAAGCAGGTAGTCGGCTGGATAATAGCCGATGACCGGCAGGTGGCGATGCTCGGTCCGCTCGGGCAAGTCACCTGCCGAGGGCGCATCCACCCGGCTAAAGACGACGCCTACGCGGCCATGTGGCGGCTGAGCATCGTGCAGGTGTTCGGCGATATGGTCGGCTGCGGCTTGCCCGGCAGCTGTCGGCTCCGTGATTGCCGCCACATAGTCGATCCCCAGCTCCAATCCTTTGGCGTGTTCGAGCAGCGCAGCGTCAATATCGAGCAGTAGCACGTCCGCGCGTCCGGCTGTCTCGCGTCTGGCGCGCTCCAATGCGGGTTGCAGATCCTGCGGCTGTGCGACATGTGGCGTCCAGAGCACCAAGTTCTTCACTGGATTTTGGGCTATGAGCGACTGCAGACGCGCGCGGCGCCCCGTCGCTTCGATGAGCAGCACGCGCAGCCCCTGCGAGACCAGCACACGGCCCAGGTAGTATGCGGCAGTGCTTACGCCGTGGCCGCGGTGCTCTTGCGTGAGCGCCACACAGCGCGCACGCGGCATATCTTGGACATAAGGCACCATTTTGTGGATACAACCCTCTATTTTTGTCGCTCTCTACGCGCCCTGTGGGAGGAATTATCTCGCTCGCTCAATTGCCGCAGCCCCGTATGAGGGGCTGGCACAGAGCCAGCATCGCCCTGTATAAAGCACTTTCCAGGCCAATCGTTCGTATGGCCGTGTCTTTTGGCTCGTCTTTTAACTTATCTGCCATACACCCATTATCGTCTTATCGTCGCTCGACACAATCGCTGCAAGTGGCGTGCTCGGATTACCAGGCGAGGGCATATACGCAATGTGATAGTACGCTTGCGAAGATGTGGAACTGAATGTCATTTTCGAAGCTCGTCGCGCGTTTAGAGAGCATTGGGTATTTGTAGCGCTGCCGTGTTTACCTAACCCCCTATCCAGCGAGGAAAGGGGCAGTATGGCAGAGTAGATGGCGGTAGCCAGTCTCTTTTGTGAAGTAGAATTGGCCTGCTTGGAAACGGCTTGCTTGGAAACGGCCTGCTTGTGCAGGATGACTCGTATAGCGCCTTTCATAGCCGCCTGCTAGAGGCATGGGGGATTTCGGATGTGGGAGCGGAGGATGCAGCTTCTTAGCGGTCACACACATGGGATGTCTATGGGTCGTGGGGACCGCACGGGAGAGTGCGCACCGCGGCGTAGGGGCGGGAGCTGGATGCCTCATCGGCTCGTGCGCGCGCTTACACTGCTGAGTCTCTTCGTCTTTAGTGGGTGCGCCGCGAATGCGAGCACACCTCCGCCAAGCTATCATGGTGGGTCTGTCGCCCCACGCGCGCCGTACTCGACGTTGCAAGTGCCGCTGCACTGGGCGCAGAGCCGTCCATTGACGCTTGACGAGATTGCCAGCGTGTATCTCTCGCATATGTCGCTTGACGATAAGCTCGGACAGCTCTTTGTGGTCGCGCTCTCGGATACGGATTACAACGCGACCAATGCGGCGATGGTCGAAGGCATGCATGCAGGGGCAATCATCCTCTATGCCGCGAATACGGTGAGCAAGGACCAGACGCGCAAGTTGATAGCAACAGCGCAGGCGCACGCCACGCTGCCGTTGCTGGTGCTGACAGACGAGGAAGGCGGGTGGGTGGACCGGCTGATACAGCTCTATGGCTGGCGCCCATCGGCATCCGACATCGGTTACACCAACGACCCCAAGTATGCTACGGCGCAGGGACTCCAGACGGGGAAGGATATGCGCGCGCTCGGCTTTAACGCTGACTTTGCCCCTGATGTCGATGTGCAGCTCGTTAATGGGCCTGATCAGATGACACGCACCTTTGGCACGACGCCGGAGGGGGTGACGAAGATGGCCGGGGCGTATCTCACCGGGATGCAGCAAGCCGGCATCGTGGCCTGTCTCAAGCACTTTCCGGGGCTGGGCGCCGCGACAGTGGACGCGCATCGCGATCTGCCGAAGATCGACCGCACGCTTGACCAGATTGAATCGGTGGAGTTGGCGCCCTATCGTAATCTCATCGCCACGGGGCAGGTGCAGATGATCATGTCGACCGATCTGCTGATGCCCGCGATTGATCCGACGCTACCGGCGGAGCTTTCCCCGGCGATTATGACGGGGATACTGCGCGACGAGCTAGGCTTCAACGGCGTGGTGGTCACGGACGCGCTCTATATGGAAGGCATCGCCAAGAAGTATAGCATGGCGACCGCGGCAGTGATGGCGATCGAGGCGGGCAACGATATGATGGAGGGCGCGTTTTCCGCGTACTCTGTGGGCGATATGAAGCAGGCTATTCTCGCTGCGATGAGCCGGGGCGATATCACACCGCGGCGCATTGATGAGTCGGTCAGGCGCATTCTGCTGCTCAAGATGCGTATGGGTATCCTGCCGATTCCGGCGGGCGTGGCGCAGGTGACTCCAATTGGATCGCTGGTGCCAACAGTGGTGGATGGTCCACTGGCGCTTGCACCGAAGGGGTGATGTTTGAGTAGGTGCTCCGGTCATTCATGGCTGGAGTACGGGCGCGATGGGGCGTAAAAATCCCCAATACGGGAGCGATTCGGGCCCGCTGGCATGATAATCAGCCGATGAAAAGTGAGGCGATGGTGACGACGGCAGCCACGGCCATCAGGACGGTGGCAATGATGCCGAGTATGTTGGAGATGGCGCCATTGGTGTGCTTGCCCATGACGGCGCGGTTATTGGCGACCAGCAGGATCAGCACGAGCAGCGGCACGGCGACGAGGCCATTGATGACGGCGGTATAGACCAGTGCGGAGATGGGATTGACGCCGATCAGATTGAGCGCGAGGCCGATGAGCGTCGCCAGGGCGATGACAGCGTAGAAGCCGCGCGCCTGGTCGAATCTGCGCGCCAACCCCTCGCGCCAGCCAAACGCCTCAGCGATGCCGTACGCCGCGGAGCCAGCCAGCACGGGCACGGCGAGCAGGCCCGTCCCGACGATGCCAAGCGCGAAGATTATCTCGGCCAGTTCTCCCGCGTGGGGAAAGCTGCGCACCAGGGGCACGAGCGCCTGAGCTGCCTGCGTGGCCGACTCAATGGCTACACCCTTGCCGCCACTATGCGCGTAGAGCGTGCTGCCGGCAGTCATGACGATAAACCAGAAGGTGATGGAGCTGGCGGCGATGCCGATGGAGGTATCAAGCCGCAGTGACCGAACTTGCTTCTTGAGCGCCTGTTCCTGCCGCTCCTTGTCCGCGCCCTTGTGCTGGCGATGGTGCAGGGTGGCCTCCTCGACCTCCTCTGAGGCTTGCCAGAAGAAGAGGTAGGGACTGATGGTCGTGCCGACGATGGCGACTACCAGTGTCAGAAATTGCGGCGTAAAGCTGATCGTTGGGATGATGGTCAGCAGCAACACGTGTCGCCAGTCGGGCGATATGATCAGCCCGGTAATGATGTAGGCCAGTAGTGAGAGCGTGAGGAACTTGAGCACGCGGGCGTAATGCCGATACGGCACGAAGATTTCGAGGGTCAGGATGCCGAGCGCAAAGGCGAACAGCAGCGGATAGAAGAGATGTGGCACCCCTGGCAGGAGCAGGCGCACTGATTCAGCCATCGCACCCAGGTCAGCGCCGACGTTGATAGTGTTTGCGATAAAGAGGAGTGCGACAGCGCCGAAGAGTATCCAGCGGTTGTAATGCTGGCGAACGACGCCCGCGATACCTTTGCCGGTGACGAGTCCGATACGACCGCACATCTCCTGAACGGCGATGGTGAAGGGTAGGAGGTAGAGCGCGAGCCAGAGCTGTGCCGGACCAAATGCGGCACCCGACTGCGAGTAGGTGCCGATGCCGGAAGGGTCGTCGTCCGCCGCCCCGGTAATCAGGCCGGGGCCGAGCACGCGCAGGAAACGATTGACCCGGCGGAGCGGATAGGGGTAGCCACGGTGGAGCGAGCGCTTCGGCTTCACGTTGGCAGGCTCAGGCACGGCTGGTGGCACTGGCTTGACGCTCTCCATAGATGCGACATCCTCTCATGGCTCAGCGATCTTACAGCCATTGTACCAGCCAGCGCGTGTTCTTGCTATATCTGTGTTGCTAGGGAGCTGGATCGCTCATGGAATACTCATGTGATAAAGGAAGGATGTGCAGGGCACCTCGCCGCTCTGAGCAATGCATGGTCGCCCTACGTCTCCGGCGCCAGTATCACCTTGGCAGTATAGCAACGCTTCAGACAATTTCGTCTCACTGCATGCCTACGTAGCGAGTGAGAGCGTGTTGGCTAATGCTTCCAGAAATAGAAGTTGGGAAAGCCGATGAGCTGCAGCACGATGTAGGGGTCGATGTGCAGGCGAGCGAGTATCACATAGATCGGGGTGAAGAATATCGCCCCAAAGGTGGGAAAGTAGCTCAGGCCGACATAGAAGAGGAGCAGTGGATACCAGCCAAGCGAGTAGAGGGTCGTGCGGAGGTCGCGCGGTAGCCATGGCGCGATTGCCTGGAAGCCGTCCAGTGGGGGGAGCGGCAAGAGGTTGAGCACGATGGCGAGGGTCTGGAAGAAG
>DASVOW010000186.1:0-14866 GCA_036383155.1 Ktedonobacterales bacterium | reverse complement strand
CGATCTCCGTCGGCCACTCATTCGGCTGAGATTGCATAGACACAGTTCCATCCCCCTCACGGAGTGCTTGTAAAGACACTCTCTGTCTCCACCACAAGGCTCCACCGCACACAAGGTATTACAATCGCGGGATCGTTGTCGAGTCGTTATTGTGTAGTTATCTGGAGGAGCAGGTCAGGCCTGAGCGCTTCCCACTATACGTGTACCTGTTGACGACCTGCCCGTGCACACCGCATGAGAGCCACCGGCTTGATGATGCGGTGGTCCTGCGAGATGTGGCTATAGCTGGCTCTCACTCTCCAGCAAGGTCCGGGCCATACTTCCGGCATAGTCCCTAACTATGCAGGCGAACTTACCCTGCAAGTGGTCCGTGTGCACGAGATCGGTCGTACAATCTGGACGAGAACAAAGACATCCCGCTGGCTCATCGTGAACAAGCGGCAAGGTAGCAAGTATGGCATTGTAGGGCTCCAGCAACCGGGCTTGGTGCCTGTGCGGAGAAAACTGAAGGAGACAGCTTGATGAGTACGACTCACGCCAACTCGACTCCCGTACACACGCCTTCGACAGGCATACCGGAGACGGCACCCGCTGCCAATTCCCATGCCGCGCACCTGCTCACCGCAGCCCGCCGACGCGGAGCCACCGCTGAGCTCGCAGTGGGAGCCACCTCGCTCGTCTCGTTGCCAGAGGCCCAGGTGCCGGCGTCACCTTCGCACCTGGCATCGCCTGTCACTCCGCCGGCACAGTCTCTACAGCCGCCGCCAGCACAGCCACATACAAAGCCGCATGGAGAGCGGCAGGCGGCAGAGCCGACCCGCGTGCTCCAGGTGGACGACTTTGTGATGCTGGGGAACGGCATTCGCATCTTGCTGTTCGCCTTTCCCGATATCGAGGTCATCGCCCAGGCGACCAGCGGTGAGGAGGCGCTTGTGCTCTGCGAGCAGTTGCATCCTGACGTGGTGCTGATGGACCTGTTCATGCCGGGCATGGGTGGGGTGGCGGCAATTGCTGCCCTGCACGCCCGCTGGCCGGAGATCCGGGTGATCGCGCTGACCAGCTTCGAGGAAGGCAGCCTGGTCGAGGAAGCGCTGCGCGCGGGCGCGTTTGGCTACCTGCTCAAAGACGTGGCCGTCGACGAATTGGCCAAGGCCATCCGCTTGGCGCGGCGCGGCATCCCGATTCTGGCGCCGCTGGCGGCCCAGGCGCTGGTCCGCACAGCGACGACTCGCCCGCCCAAGATTGGCCAGGATTTGACCGATCGCGAGCGTGAGGTGCTGGGCCTGCTGGCCGAAGGGCTCTCCACCCGACAGATTGCCGAGCGGTTAGTGATTGCGCCGGCGACGGTGAAGTTTCACACGCGCAGCATTTGCTCCAAGCTGGGCACCACCAGCCGCACTCAGACCGTCGTGCTCGCCCTGCAGCACCACCTCGTCTAGGAGGTGCTGCCATGCTGCGGGCGACGTATCCACGGTCCATTCGTCAGAGGAGATGGGGAAGGGGAGTGTACGAGAAGGAGGTGTTATTGACTGCGTCACATCAATCTTGCTCTGCGCGTACTAAAATCGCCGGTGGCATGAACAATGAGTGGACATGGAAACAAGAACTGAAGGAACAACTCAGGCTCTTTTGGGCAGATGTTCTGCATCACGTCTCCGAGTACCCTCTGTCTTCCCGCCAGCGCCTCAACGTGCCCGCTGGTCACTCGCTAAGCCTGCCTCCTGGTCATGACGGCGCTCCGCATCTCTCGCCTTCACCATCCCCCAGTGCGACTGGTGGGTTCATGCAGGCTGCCCAGCCACACGTCCTCGTCGTGGACGACGAGCCCGACATCCGGCGGCTGCTGCGAACGCTCCTCGAATATGAAGGCTATGCGGTCGGCGAGGCCTCCGACGGGCTGGACGGCCTCACCCAGCTCCATGTCAGCCCATACCGTCTCGTCGTGCTGCTCGATTACAAGATGCCACACATGAACGGTGCGGAGATGCTCGATGCAGTGCTGGCTGATCCCGAGTTGGCCAGCCGTCACGCTATCATCTTCGTCACGGCGAATCTGCTCGCGTTCTCGCCCCAGTTGCTCCAGATGCTTCAGTTGGCCATGATCCCGGTCGTCCAGAAACCATTCCGCCTGGAGGTAATCCTTGGTGAGATCGAGCACGCAATCGCTCGCTTGCAGTCCTGCACAGATACATCGGCGACTTAGAGAGCCCTAGCGAGTGGAATCCGTCCACGTGTGGATTCCCTGACCGCATTGGTGGAATCAGGTGAGCGGATCGGATGCCGAGAGGGAAGATCTGAAGATATAAGGAGGCACGACCGACGTGACGGATGCGCTGCAGCGTCTGCAAACGGTGGTGCGCGCTTTGCCTGCGCGGACTCACTCGATGTTAGCTGCACCTCTCTACCTGTACCGCGGATACCACGGACGGTGGCTCGCACTCGTTTTCGTGTCGCTGCTGCTCGCGATGCTCGGCAGCGGTCTCCTCGCACTACGCGACTTCGGCATCGTGGCCGAAAGCGAGCGCATCATCGCGCACATGCACGCCGTCGAGGCGCAAGTCGCAGCTATGGAGCGGACACTGGACGACGCGGAACGCGGGCAGGAGGGCTACCTGCTGACCGGCAATGCAGCAGACCTCGCGCTGTATGTCTCCGCACACAGCACGATCGGTGCTCAGGTTGCGCACCTGCGTGCCCTGACAGCCGGAGATACGACTGAGCAGGCTTGCATCAGAGCGTTCGAGCCGCTGATTCCGCAGGTGTTTGCCATACTACAGCAGACGATCGACTTGCGCGCGCAACAGCGGATGGACGAAGCCCTCGCCATAATGCAGGGGAGCACTGGCCAGCGGACAATGACGTCGATCCGCACGCTCCTCGACGTGATGGACGCGAGAGAGGCTCGTTTGCTTGATGAGCGCCTGCGCATGAGGGAGGACAACCTCACCGCAGCTCAGATCACCGTGCTGCTGGGCATACTTGCCGACGTTGCCCTATTGGCAGTGCTCTTCGTGCTTGTGTCGCGTACCTTCGCCGCGCGCGAGCAGTATTTACGGGCGGAGCGCACAGCACGTGCGACGGCTGAGGCAGCGGTGGCGCAGCGCGACCAGTTCCTCTCCATCGCCTCGCACGAGTTGCGCACGCCGCTCACCATTCTCCAGGGTAACTTCCAACTCCTCGAGCGTCGCCTCTCGCGTACGGTGAGGGCGGATGCGCGCCTGCACCAGAGCTTTGCTGCCATTCACCGGCAGCTTGTGCGCCTGCAAGCGCTCATCAATGCCATGCTGGACGTCTCACGGATCGAGCAGGGGCAGCTCAAGATTGCGCACGAGCGACTCGACTTCGCCGCCCTGGTGCGCGCAATCGTCGACGAAGTGCAGCCGACTGCGCCAGCGCATCCCATCGAGCTTGTCATCTCCCCGGATACGTCCGGCACCATGCTCGTCTGGGGCGATAGGCTGCGGCTGGAGCAAGTGCTGCTCAACCTGCTGCAGAACGCCATCAAGTATAGCCCTGGCGGCGGACCGATCCGGGTGGAAGTCACGCGCACAGCCGATCGCCTCTCGCTCTCTGTCTCCGATCGCGGCCAGGGCATCCCCAAGGAGGCGTTGCCGCACCTGTTCGAACGCTTCTACCGGGCACCTAACGTCAGCTCAGAGCACATCAGCGGGATGGGCATTGGGCTATACCTCGTGCGCGAGATCGTCGACTTACATGACGGCACCATCACCGTTGCAAGCGAACAAGGAGTAGGCACCACCTTTACTGCCCATTTGCCATTAGCCATACAGGCAGACACGGTGTCTGATGCAGACGTGACAAGCGATAATCTGCCTGCGCCTCAGGATCCAATGGGGCTGTAGGAGTGGGAGGAGCTCCAGTGATATCAAGCCTCCACTCCGCTACACAGTAGTGCCATCAAGCCGCCCGCCACGCCTGGAGGTCGACCGCGTATGGTCGACCTCCGCGCCGGCGCATCGTCAATGGCCTGTTCTCTCTCGTGCGGGCGGGCGGGCTGTGCCTGGCGCTGCCTGCCACGCGACTATGAGCCGTGATCCACGGTCTACTACCGCTTTCAACGCTGGAAACGTGAGGGGCTCTGGGAACAGATTCGTTGCATTCTGCTCTCCTGATCATTATCTGTCGCTGTAGTACTACCTTGCGTTTTGAAACGCGTACCCGTTTGTTGCACGAAAGAGCACATGCGTGGTCAGCAGTGAAGGCGATTTGTCACAGGCACTCAAAGAAAGTGTTTGTAAAGTCGGCGCGAATCCCCGAGATTCCCGCTTCTCGGATCAGCATGAGTACCGCAAACAAGCCTTTTCGCACAGTTTGCAGAGCATGTTTGGGAACAGGCAAGGCGCTCCATAGCACATGGATTAGATCGCCGGGTATTCCTCGTCAACGGGCAGGGTGACTCCATGGACAAAGTTGGCGTCCGAGCGGGCAAGGTACGCAGCGACGGCGGCAATCTCAGCAGGCGAGGCCGCTCGTTGGGCCGGAAGAGTCTTGGCCACTTGGTCGGTCACCTCCATGTCCCCCTCTATCCCAGGAGTCCGGACCAAATGCTTGCGCAATCGCGGCTCCAATTCCTGAGGTCGCTCCTGTGACCACTGCCGTTTTTCCCTGTTAGCGCATCGATCTCTCCTTTTTTAGGGTGTCACATGCTCTCTGTCCCGCCAAAGCTAAGCACGCATGGAGAGATGGTGTTCCTAGACAACAGGCTCGTGCATGCTTTGATCTCGCCGCATTCCCAAACGCTGTCGTAGAGCGGGCTTGGGAATGCAAGGGCAACCCGACGGGTCGCCCACTCCGCACGCGCTTAGTGGCCGTCAGGGTCACCCTTCGCACGAGCGACCCAGTCGAGGTTCGCGTCCGGGATGGCAGGGATGGCGTGCTGGCCGAGCAAGAGGCTCAGTTGCGCCGCATGTTCCTGGACGTGGCGCAGCGTGTAGAGCAGTAACTCCAGAAAGCTGATTGGCTGCCCCGCTGCCCAGGGATATGCGACGGGCCGGCGCGCCTGCTCGTCCGTCAGCGCGAGCAGCGTGGTGTGGCACTTCTGGCGCACCGACGCGAGATAGGCGCGCAGCTCCTCCTTGGTGTAGGGCCGTTCGGGCAGCGCCTCGACGGAATCGAGCTCCCCTTGGGCAAAGGGCGCCGGGGGAGCGAATTGCTCCTCCGGGATGCCAGAGAGATACAGGTCGAGCCAGACCAGCGCATGAAAGCTGACATACCAGAACTCCGCGAACTGCGGCGGGAACGGTGGCGCCGGGGGGGTTGGCCAGAGGCGCTCTTTCCACAGCGCCTCCGGGCAGGCCACCAGTGCGTGCTCGAGCATGTCGATGGCGGCGCCGAACTGTCGCCACAGCGCGGTGCGCCACACGGTTTCCATGGGTCCTCCTCCTCCCAGGATGGCGCCTGCACCAGTCCGCAGGCCCATCCCGGTCTCCCTGATATATCTCTGTTCTATTGCTTCGGTGCCAAGAACGGCGGTAGCTCGGGGACGCTTACCCTGATCCGCAGATGGAGCGTGACGGCCTGAGGGATGGCCTCTCCGCTCGATCACTGAGAGGCAGAGAGCCGACCTCCCCTTTCGGGTATGCCCAAACACGCTCTCAGGCCCGATGCAGCTCGGTATTCAGAAAGGCGAGGGTTCGCTCCCACGCCAGGGCAGCGGCGGCGGCATCGTAGGCATCCGGGCGATTGGCCTCGAAGAACCAATGTTTGGTGTCTGGATAGGTGTAGATGGTAGCCTGCCTGCCCGCCGCCTGGAGCTCCTGCTGCATCTGCGCGACCGACTCAGCCGGCTCAAAGGGGTCATCCTCCGCGAAGTGGAAGAGATAGGCCGCCTTCGCACGGCGATAGTCCAGACCAGTGTACGTGGTATAAAAGATGACGGCGGCGGCGATCTCCTCGGCTAGGGTGACGGACATGTCGAGTGCGTAGGCGCCTCCCAGCGAGAAGCCGACGAGGGCGAATTTGCCGCGACCGTCCGCCGGGCTGGTCGCGGCATGTTGTCCGTGTTGGCGCAGGAACTGCACCGCCCCCCGAATGTCGTCGCGCACCCGCTCTGACTCGCCATCCAGCGCTGAGGCCAACGCCTGCGCCTCCTCGACTGTGGTGGCCGTCTTGCCGCGGTAGAGGTCGGGGGCGAGCGCCATGAAGCCCGCCTCCGCGAGCCGGTCGCAGACCTGTTGGAATGGCTCGGTCAGTCCCCACCACGCATGCAGCACGACGACCCCTGGCGCCCCTGGTGCCATGGCGGCATCCGGCGTCGCCAGGTAGCCTGGAGCGGGCGTTCCCGCGGCGGCGAAGTCGATCATCCGTCCCGTCATACGGTCCTCCCAATCGCCCTTGAGGGCATCATTGCGCACAGGCCACGTGCCTGTCAGGGGAACGCTCGGCGATACCAGTTTCGTCTCGGTCTCTGGCAGGTGGCGTCAGGCCAAGCCCCGAATGCACGGAGCGGGCAATCACCTGGCGACACCATTCTAGGCGCATATGCTAGTTGGTATCACCTGCACACCAATCACCACGAGTACTGTTGGGTTGTTCTTGGCTCTCGCTCTCGTCGCATCTGCAACGGCGGCGAAACCTGATCCCCGCGCCAAGGCACCCGCCCGTTCTCTCTTCTCAATACTACTAGAAAAAACGGACAAAATAGGTCCGCATATGTGAAAACGTAGGGGCTTAGCAGGAAGTCGGTGGCATCGCCGTGGCAACTGCAAGTGCGCGTGCGCGTCCATAGGCGGACGCGCACATTCCCATACCCCTCTCCCGTTTTGCAGGAGAGGGGCGGAGATGGCTTGCACAGCGGGTTAGCGGCGAGCCGCGGCTGTGGGACGCATGTAGATGTGGATGGGGCGACGCTCGGCCGCGAGAACGCCCTCACGCACAGCCTCGCTGAAGGTTGGATGCGGGTGGATGGTGGCGAGCACTTCGTCAGCGGTGAGCTCGGCGCGCATTGCCAGGGAGAATTCGGAGATTAGATTGGTGGCATCCGGCCCGAAGATCGTTGCCCCCAGGATCTCGCCGTACTCGCCAAGGATCACCTTGACGAAGCCCTCCGTCTCGCTAATGGTGACGGCCTTGCTATTGCCCACAAAGGGGAATTTCTCGGCCTGAACGTTGCCACCGTGCGCTCTGGCCTGGGCCTCGGTGAGGCCAACCGACGCGATCTCAGGGAAGGTGAAGATGGGGCGCGGCACGACGTCGTAGTCCATCTTTGCGTCGTGGCCTTGCGCGTGCTCGGCGGCGATCTCGCCCTCGGTCATAGCAACGTGGGCCAGCCAGGTGCGCCCGACAAGGTCACCGATGGCATAGACGCCGGGGAGGTTGGTTTGCATGTGCTCGTCGGTGAGGACGCGGCCACGCTCCATCTCCAGACCGGCCTGAATCAGCCCATCGATTCCGGCGGGATTTGACTTGCGGCCAACGGCGACCAGTACATATTCGCCGTCGAAGGTCTTCTTGCCGTCGGCGGTGGAGGCGGTGACGCGCTTGAGGTCCCCGGCATCCTCGATGGACTCGACGCGGGCGTCGGTATTGATCTCGATGCCGCGCTTGGTGAAGGAGCGGGCGAGCGCTTTGGTGACCTCTTCATCTTCGTTGGCGATGATGGAGGGCAGCATCTCGACGATGGTGACTTTGGTGCCAAGGGCGTTGAACATGCAGGCCAGCTCGACGGCAATGACACCACCACCGATGCAGACGAGGCTCTCCGGCACCTTGGGCATGTTCATGGCGTCGTCGCTGAAGATGACATTGCGCCCGTCGAGGCCAGGGAATGGAGGGCGGATTGGCACGGAGCCATTGGCAAGGATCACCTTCTTGGTGCGCACATCGACAGTAGATCCGTCTTTGTTGAGGGTGACGCGGATGTCATTGGGCGTCTGCACGTCGGCGGCGCCTTCGAAGATGGTGACGCCGTTGGCTTTGAGCAACTGGGCGACGCCACTGGTGAGCTGCTTGACAACTTTGTTCTTGTAGGCGACGGCGACGCTCATGTCAATCGTCGGCGGGTTCGGCACGTTGATGCCGAACGTGCTGAATTCACTGAACTCGGCATAGATCTGCGCGATGTGGAGCAACGCCTTGGAGGGGATGCAGCCGACGTTGAGGCACGTGCCACCGATGTATTGCTTCTCGACGATGCCGACACGGGCGCCAAGCTGCGCGGCGCGGATGGCCGACACGTAGCCGCCGGGACCCGCGCCGATCACGACGATGTCGAAGGTGTTTTGTTCTGTTGCCACGACAGTCTCCTCATTTCATAACGTTAAGTGCGCATGGCGGTACGATGTGATGCGCCACGCGCGTTAGCGGCAAGAGCATGAGCCCAGTTTCGCATATAATACTAACTATACCGCGTGGGAGGGCAAATGGGGGCTGTGCACTCCACATGCGCCTGCATGCAGGCGGGCATGGTAAGGCATGGAGACGACACCCCGGCATGAGGTATGCTCCGATCATGCCGTCGTTGGTATCCTAGCACGCCACTTGGCGGAGGTACCCGGACAAACGGGAAGGAGATAACACATGGCAGCTACACGTCGTTCTACGGTTACGTGGGAGGGCGACTTGGCCCATGGCTCGGGGCGAGTCAGCGCCGCGACGAGCGGACTGTATACCGACTTGCCTGTTAGCTGGGCATCGCGCATCGGCAACCCTGAGGGTCGGACCAGTCCGGAGGAATTGCTCGCCTCTGCGCACGCCAGTTGCTTTGCGATGGCGCTGTCGAACACCCTGGCGCAGGGTAATACACCCCCACAGCGACTCCAGGTGGAGTCGGCGGTGACGTTCGATCTGACAAATGCGGGGCCTCGCGTGGCGTCGAGCGCTTTGACTGTGCGGGGGACGGTTCCCGGCATCGACGCGGCTGGCTTCCAACGCGCTGCCGAGACGGCGAAGGATAATTGCCCAATCTCGAAGGCCTTGCAAGGCAACGTGCAGTTGAGTGTCGAGGCGACCTTGGAGGCGTAGTGCGCGACAGCCGCGCCTGGAGCCGCGATCGAGCAGGCCAGGGTACTCCCCAGCACGGAGTATCCTGGCCTGTCACTATATCTCTGTGTGCTGCCGCTTGTTTGTAGAGTGATACTGCTACTTGTGCTAATCGAATACGCCTGCTACTATGGATGGACGCGAGACCCTCTGTTCATTGCACTGCGCGGCGGTCGTCCTGTTCAGTGCGCTTTCATCGTTGTGTTGCCTGATCTCTCCAGTGTAGGAGACCCGTTATGGATGATGATGCCTTGATCTCGTCGTCACCGCAAGATAGCAAGGATGGAGAGCGTCATGTGCTTCGGACGTTGCGTCAGCGCCTGAGCGATGCGCTGATACGCATCTCGCAGCTCGACCAGCCACAGTCAGGCATCGTGACAGCGACGGCGCAATCAGGTGGATTGGAGCATACACGGCCGCTCTCACTGCCGCGCGATGCGCTCGCGGGTACGGCACTGAGCCAGGCGATCTCGCTGATGTCCACTCGTGTCCCATTCTGGGACGCCTCATATGTGCGTGCGGCGGCGCAAGCGCTCCAAACGTTGGGGACGCGCCCGGCAAACGGCGGGTGCTTCACTGTAGATGTCCCTACCATGGTCGCCGCCAGCCACGCCATCGAAGAGCGCGTGATCAAGGAGCATCTTGACTGTGAGTTGTATGCCGGATTTCAGCGCCTTTCCTTGCTCCGTCCCCAACTGCGGCGCTACGTAAGCGTGCTGGATAACGCGCGCTACGTTTATGTCTTTGGCATAGATGATATACCACCTGGAATGCCGGTCTTTCGCCACCAGCGTCTCATCCGCTTCATCATCACGCCGCAGAGTGGAGCCGGGCTGCTGTGGTTCTGGTTCCTGCTCGTCAATCATCCGAACTTCTCCACCGTCTTGTTGACGCGGCAGGTGAGCGGAGAGCTATTCCAGCGCCAGTCACGGGCACGTGCGTATCAAGGGTTCTGGAGCTTCGATCCAGCAGTGGTGCACGAGATCATGCGCGTGCTGCGCGAGGCCGGCCGCATTCTGTATTACGAGCCGCACTAGCACGGCACCAGAGTCTTGCTGTCCGCGGTGCGGCGATATCTCCATCACACCGGAGAAACATCAGCTCGCCAGGCAGGTGGCGACGCTTGCCAGGAGGTCCTCAAGCTCGAAAGGCTTCGTCAGCAGAAAGGCGAACCCCTGGCGCTTGGCGTACTCGGGGTCCACCTGCCAGCCGCTTATTACACCGATAGGAGTAGGCGCGACGCGAGTGCGCAGCTGGCTCACGGACTGGAGTGGGTCGACCTGGCTGAACGTAAAAAGGTCGGTCAGCACGAGATCAAACGCCTGCGTATTCAGGACAGCAAACGCCCGGGACAGGTCGGGCGCTAAGCTGACATCGTACCCTTCCTCTGTCAGCACGAGCTCCAGCGTTTCACGGATCTCTGCGCTATCCTCGATGATCAAGAGATGCGCTTTCCGCACAGCAACATCCTCCACGCACGTCCTCCCCCAATTACCTGCTCTATTGCCAGACAGTAGGTGTCCTCTCGCTGGATATTCTTCGTCTGTCGGTCTAGTATACACGAGTTGGCCATACTGTTGCACATGTGTGAGACACCCTGGAAGCCGCGCATCGAGAGGATAGCTGAGAGAATGCGCTTGTTGGCTTTCATGCAGTGACGAGAGCATCTATGGCATGCTGCCACACATCTGATCGCTTGCCTACCGGTCTCACCGTGGCTTTCATTACCGGGTGTGGGGCTTTGGTTGCAGACCCAGAGCGGCGGAGATGGCCGCGAGGGGGGTGCGCCTCTCGCGCTTTGTCGGGCGGCGGCGGATGAATGGCTCGTTGCTGCGATACGCGAGGGCGGGCGTGGCTGTCTTGGCGCCCTGTAGCACGTGTTGGCTGTCGCGGACGCCGCTCTGCTTGAGCATGGCGGCTTTGCTGCTCATTGGGCTTTCCTTGCGTGTATTGGTTTGCTCGTATGTATTGGTATAGGGTGCGTTGATGCGCACAACCAGCGCCGGTAGCAGCTTGGTGAGCGCATCGGCTAATGCGCGACCGAATGCGTTCGCATCTGTGAAGCGGGCGTCCGCGTCGGGCTGCAGCGCGAGCTCGATTACATCGCTGAGTGCTGCCGGAATCAAGGGCTCGATCTCGGCAAGCGTGAGCCGCTCGTTGCCAGTGGTGGGTGGTGTTGGTGGGGCTCCGGCCAACATGTGGTACATCACGGCGGCGATGCTGTATATATCGGCGCGCGCATCCTGCTCTCCGCCGGCTGCTACTTCGGGGGCGCAGTAGGGGAGATCGGCGCCTGCGCAGACGCAATGTGTGCCGTAGAGCCAGCGGGCGGGATGTACGGCCCCTATGACGATCGCGTTTGCTTGTGGCAGTACCAAGTGTCGCGGTGCGATAGTCGTAAGCGGTAGCAGCGTTGGCGCGACCTGTTCGAGGTAGGCCAGGGCGTCGCAGAGATGCAAGCCGAAGATCAGCGCCTCGCGCAATGAGAGACGGCCGCTGCGTTCTAATCGCTGGGCCAGCGTCTCGACGGAGTGCCAGCCGGGGGAATCGTGCTCCAGGCCATACGGGTGCATTGGGTCGTCGGTTACGACGTAGTACGTGTCACCCTGGAGGAAAGCGTCACGCACGCGCGTCAACACAGGATGGCGCAGGTTCGCAGCCAGGAGCGCCTGCTTCCAGAATGGCGAGGCGCTCGATTCTCTCAGATATGCCGCTCGCCCGGTGGTGCTGGCGACACCATGTGGGTGCAGGGTGGTAATGCAGACGGGGGTATCTAGCTCGACGTGGTATGCGGCAAAGCGTTGCTCGTCGCCAGCGTGCTCGATGTCGCGCGAGACACGGTAGCGGCGGTCGAGGAGAATAGAGTCGTCTCGCCGTTCCGCGCGGATTTCAGAAGAGGGATTGCTAGCATGAGCATGAGCGGTGATATGAGAAGTGTTGTACGACATTGGATCTGCCTCCATACGATCCACAAATAGCTAGCGGGACCAAAGCAACCATTACTCGTACGTTACCGTTCGCATACGCCATGCCGAGATACGCTGATACAACTACATGTGGGCATGATTCGCGTCTACCGATCGTACACTCTCACCCTCACGATACAAGCCGCTGCGTCAGATGGGAAAGGTTCGCAGAGCAACGGCATATTCTCTGCACAGAGGACGATGGAGCAGCGGAGGTAGAGGGGAGGTATACAGTGGCGGAGAATGATCGACGTGGGCGACCTCCACCAAGGAGGCCGGCCACCGGGCAGAGTGGCGATACGGGGCGGCGCAAAAGCCGGGACCGACAACAGCGACAGCGTGGCCAGGAAGCGCGCCAAGAGCAGCCTGACGTAGCACAACCTGCGCGCGAGGAAGATGCCGCGCAGCAGCCAGCACAACCCACCCTTGAGGAGATGGTGTCTCCTGGGCCTGGTGGCGAGGAGACACAGGGAGTTGCCACTGGGGAGGGTCCACCACCTGAGCAGGCCGAGGTGACTGCGGAGGCGCCGCTGATGCCCGCGAGGTTCGAGGGTGAAACACCTGAGATGGCAGAAGTGACAAGGAGTGTCGAGGGCGTGGAATCCGGCGAGGCGGGACGGAGGGAGCGCCACCGCACCTCACAGAATAATGCACTGGGTTTGCTCATCGAGCAACATTTCGAGGACCCAACCTCGCCGGTTCGCTCCTACTCTGATCTGGAGCGCCGATCGCGCATCTCACGCGAGGCTCTGAGCCGCTACGTGACGACGCGCTCGGATCGCCGCCGCTCGCCGACGATCGACTCACTGGTGGCGATCGCCGATGCGATGCATCTGAGCCTTGAATCTGTCGCTCGTGCCGCCGCTGCCGCCGCCAAGGGGTTTGTCCCACCGCCAGAGGACGTGCAGCAGCGCCGCGAGGACCTCGTGCGCATGCCCGTCGCAGCGCTGAGCGACGAGCAATTCAACGCCGTCCTGGAGTTGTTGATTCAGATGCGGCCACTGGGGCCGGGAGCGAGCGGCAGCCGCCGATTTATTCCGCAGATATAGTTGTGCTGCTTCTCTCCTGTGGTGAAAGCAGCTTCAACATGTAGAAAGCGGGCCGGTCGGCATATCCGCCGACCGGCCCAAAGATGCGATGATCGCTATCGTGGTCAGTAATGCACGGGTTTGACGTGTGCGTTCCCATCGCAGTGACCTGGAGCCGCGTAATTCCAGCCACCCTCGTCGAGGTAGGTGATGCATGGCGTCGAGGTAGGACCACCATTACCGGTGTTGTCGGGCGGCTTGGGGCCATCGAGGAACCAGTCGGTTGTGCAGATACCGTTCGAGCAGTAGCGCGCTTTGTGCATGCCCGTCGGTGGGATGGGGAAATCTCTCTTAGGGAGATTTTGCTCAGCCCACATCATGCTGTTGTGCCAGATAGGTGCGGCGCCGGTGATACCGTCGATGTCGATCATAGACGTATTGTTATTGTTGCCGACCCAGACGCCCAACGTGTAGTCCATCGTGTAACCCATCGTCCAGTCGTCCTTGAAGTCCTGCCCCGTGCCGGTCTTGGCGGCTGCCGGCCAGGCGTGTGGCGAGTTGCCGTGGTAGTAGTAGCAATCAGTCAGATTTGCGTCCAAATACAATGGGCTGCATGGACCAAAGTCATCGGCACGCGAGGGGTTGTCTTCGAGGATATTGGTCACCATGTAGGCGACCTGCGGGCTCAGCACCTGAACGGGCTGTGGCGTGTGATATTGGAAGAGCACATCGCCGTTGCTATCGACGATCTTGTTGATGCCATGCAGTGGGATGTACTGGCCATAATTGGCTAGCACTGTGTAGGCCTGAACCATCTCAAACGGCGATGCCTGGATGGCGCCCAGTACCGAGGAGAGGCCCCAGGTACCTACCGTACGAGTTATACCCCAACGCGCGACGTTGCGCCTGACATCATCAACACCCGCAAACTGCATCGTCTTGATGGCTGGGATGTTGAGCGAGAACTGTAGCGCGGTGCGTAGGGTGATCTCGCCACGAAACTCGTAACGGTTGAAGTCGAGCGGTTTGTATTGCGTCTGTGCGCCATCGTCCCAGAAGATGGACGGCATATCGGCGATCGTCATCGCCGGGAACCAGCCCTTCTCGAAGGCTGTCGCGTAGACCAGTGGCTTAAATGACGAGCCAGGGCCGCGATACCCCATAGTAGCAACGTTGAACTTGGGATCGATTTTGGAGTTGGTGCTGTAGTAGTCCACACTGCCAAGCATCACCTTGATATCCCCGGTGTGGTGATCTGCCATTACGGCTGCTGAGTTCGTGACGTTGGCGTTTCGTATGTAGGGGAACGGTGGGAAGCCAGCGCGGTCATTGCCGTAGAGGTGCTGCTTCATGTATTTCTGGACCTGGTTTTGCATATCCAGGTCGAGCGTAGTGTAGACGCTCAGGCCAGAGCGCGAGAGCTTGTGGATCTGCCCCGTCTGGATCATGTCCTGAAGCTGGTCGAGCACGTAGTAGACGAAGTGGGGTGCTTTGTTTTGCTCCTGGGTGGTCGGATGAAAGAAATTGGGCTTTTGGGCTTCGGCATAGGCGGCGCTCGCCTGATTCTGTGTGATGTAGCCATAGGTCACCATCGCATGCAGCACTTCAACCATGCGGTCGAGGGACTTCTGAGGATGATCCAGCGGATTGTTGGTGTTCGGATTCTGTGGGACGCCCGCCAGCATGGCGGCTTGAGCCAGATCGAGATGCTGCGCGGCGGTGATACCCGCCTCGGGATCATCCTGATAGCCAAAGTACACCTGAGCCGCGGCGTCTATGCCATACGCCTCGTTGCCGTAGGGGATGGAGTTGAGGTATAGCTCCAGGATCTCACGCTTGGTGTAGACACCCTGGTAGGTCATACCCATCGCC
>DASVOW010000185.1:0-6993 GCA_036383155.1 Ktedonobacterales bacterium | reverse complement strand
TGCGCCTGATCGTGGGGGCAGGTCCAGATGATGGAGGGCTTGTATGCCAGGAAGAAGAAGAATTGCCCATCGTAGCCGACATCGCTGTTGACCGCGAGGTTTGAGATGCCGAGCCGTTTGGCGTCGGTGGTATTGACTTCGGCGAAGCCGACAATGCCCGGGCTGATATAGAAACGCTGCTCGCGGTAGTGAACGTATGCCAGGAAGAGCATGGCGCAAGCCACCACGAGCAATGGAGCAATTCGCGCGAGCAATGCACGTCGTGCCGCCAGCGGCTCCAGCGCCCGTGCGAGGGATGGTACGCGCCGAGCGATCGTCTCGCCAACGCGCAGGGCTACGCGCGTTCCCCAGGTATCGCGGACATCGGCGGAAGGAGAGGGCGTGATATCTGGCTGCGACTGCGGTGGGACATCGCGCTTGGTCTTGCGAACGTTCTTCAACGACGACGTGCTCATGCGTATCTCTATCCTGTGGTGGGATGAAACTCAACCGAGTGATGCTCTTGTCAGTATAGCAGCATGAGACATTCCAGGCGGTATATCTCTCCCATGCGGGTAGTAGTCGTCGTCGCAAGAAACCAGCCACTTGGCCAGCATCTTATGCGTGCTGGTCAAGTGGCGGTGGTGTTAGTTCATTACATTTGTATGTGAGGCTCCACTTGCCCCAAACTATGCGGATGAACTGGTATTCCGCTGCAGCCTGGTGGCGATCAGTCGAGAGCGATGGGGAAATCGCGCAGCTCGTAGCCAGTGACGAGATCGTTCCACGCGAGGTGGGGTGGATGGACCACGCGCAGTCCATCGAGCGCGAGTAGACGTTGCAGGAAGATGTCGGTCTCTTGCAGCGCGATGTAGGAGCCGGGACAGCGGTGATGTCCGTCGCCGAAGCCAAGCATGGCAGGCGTGGCACGCTCGTCGCGCAACGGACGGGCGGGGCAGACGGCGAGCGGCTGTTCTCCGACCACGTACTCGTCGACGTTGGCGGCGTAGATGTGAAGGTCGATCAGGTCGCCCTGGGGAATGGTGATGGTGTGCCCATCGCCGGCCTCAACAGGGATGTCGGCGGTGGCGCGGCGATAGAGGTGGCCCACCACAGGCTCAAGCCGCAGGATCTCCTGCAGCATCTCCTGGCGCTCGATTTCGGAGGCGGCGAGGTAACGGGCGCGCAACTCGGGCCGCTCAAGGAAGTGCCACGTGGCGACGCTGATGAATTCGCGCGTCGTCACCATGCCTGCGGCACCGTACGTGACGCACTCGGTAAGGATCTCGCGATCGCGGTAGCCCTGGGCGAGCAGGTGAGAGATGACATCTTCGCGGGGCTGGCGCTTGCGCGCCTGGATCGCCGGCTGCACGTCGAGGAAGAAGAAGGCAGCCATATTGGACTGCGGGAGCAGGGAACGTATGAGCGCGCCGATGCCTCGGCTCCGTCTTGCCGCGCCGTCGGTGAAGAATGCGTCGAGACGGCGCTGCATGCCTGGGAGACGGCTGTTGGTGAGGCCGATGACTTCCGCCGCGACGCGCACTGCCAGCGAGAGGGTGAGCGCGCTCAGGTCAGCGCGCTTCTCGCGCTTGAGCGTGGCAACCAATTCATCGGCCAAGCGCTCCATGATCTGGCGATAGTCGGAGCTGACCGCTTTGGGGGTAAAAAAACGCGCGGTCTGCTTGCGCTGCTGCTGGTGAACCTTGCCCTCCTGATAGAGGATCGGCACATTGCCCGCCCCGGAGACGCGCTGGATTAGCTCGGCGCGGAAACCAGCTTGTGTCGTGTTGGTGTTGCGCAGAACGCTTCGGGCTTCGGAGTAGCCACGAATATGCCACCTGCCAGCGGCGTCACGCTCGACTCGCGGACCCTCCAGACGCTCGGCTGGGTGAGCGGTCTTTTTCTGGGAGAGCGCCGTGTGGTCGATGGGACACTCGCCGCCCGATATGCGCGATGCGTTGGGCGATGCATCTGCAGGCGCATCAGTCGAACTGGGTAGATGCTGTTGATCGGTAGCCACGCATTCTATCCTTCCCCCGGCCAACACCAGGCATGTTGCTATCACGTCTAGTGAGCCTGCCACGATATAATCCGCATGGCGAGCACGTTTTGATATACATATACTATTCTATGATATATAGTGTGTCATATCTATGGGAAGGGTCAAGAATGACATACGAGGAGGAGAATAGAGCAATGAGGCGATAGCTGGGCATGAAGATAGTAGTCATCAGTCGCTATAGCAAGAAACGCTTGTACTAATGAGATAATAGTAGATGCACCGGCTCCAGGCGGTATGGGAACCGGTGCACCTCGCCTCCTAGGCTCAATCGCACACAACCTCTTGGGGCTAAGACTAGCGTGGATATGGCGTCGCCGTCGCGCTGGGTGTCGCTGCTGTTCCTTTACTTCTCTGAGGCGTCTTTGTCGGCGTTGGGACGGGCGTGTCAGCAGGTGCAGTGAGTGGCTCTACGTCTCCACTGTACAGAGTCCACGCACCGTACTGGAGCTGGAGTATTGTACCCTGATCACCGACCGCCCAGCCATCTGTCTCATTCGTCACTGATAGACTGAGTATTCCTTTGGTGGTGGGCACGTTGATGGTTGTCCATACGCCGCTGGAATAGTGCAGGAGCGCACCGCCAAAGCCGACCGCCCAGCCTTCCGTCGCAGACGACATGGCGATGTCGAACAGGTCTTGGCTGAGTGGGTGGCTCGGGTTGGTCACCTCCGACCAGACGCCATTCTGATAATGCAGGATGAGCGAGCCAGAATTGCTGCTGGGTCCCTGTACATTGCCGCAACCGCAATAGCCGCCAACGGCCCATCCTTCGGTTGCGCTGACCATCACGATCTTGGAGAGCGCAGCATTCCCAAGAGGGAGAGCGGCAGCCGCCCAGGTATGCCCGTCGAAATGGAGTATCGAGCTGGCTGTCCGCATACCATTTACGGCAGGCCCGACCGCTGTGATCCAGACATCGCTCGCCGAGACGGGCGCGACGCTGTTAATGCTGAACCCGATAAGCGCCGAGGCGGTTACCTGTCGCCAGGAGGCGCCGTCATAGTGGAGAAGCAGCCCGCCATTTGCGTCGCCGCTCGCAATCCAGCCGTCGCTAGCCGTGCGCATGAAGACACCCGTGAGTCCAATGGGGAATGAGTTCGGAACCACTTTCCATGCGCCGCCTGTGTAGTGGAGTAGCACCGCCCGCTGTCTCCCTGTGTTTGCGCCGGTTTCCGGCCAAGTCGAGCCTACGGCCCAGCCCTCCGAGGTCGAGATCATTGAGATGCTGTTGAGTGACACTGTTGAGTCGAGACCTGCCGGCAGTGCGACCTGCTCCCAGCGCACGCCCGTGTAATGCAGCAGCATAGCGGTCTGCTTTCCGACAGGATCGTCGTCTCCAACGGCCCATCCATCGGTTGCTGTGACCATCGAGACGCCGCGTAATTCTACGTCGGTCGATAGCACGTGATTGCCGCCTGTGCCACCGGGGGTAAAGACTCCATGGCCGCCAAAGACCGCCACGGCAAGCGCAACGAGAGCAATCACTGCCGCGATAGCGGGCAGCCCGGCCAACATCCGCCGCACGCCGCTCCGGCGCATGACAACATTCTTCGCTCGCATAGATGGGGCTGCCTTAGGCGTGGAACGCATAACCGTACGCATAATGTCCTCTCGTGCCAGCAGGGGTGCTGCGCTTGCGCTAACGCTGGAATAGTGGCGCACCGCAGACTCCACCCTATCGTAGGCTGCGTGCTCAGCCGCACAGGATGCGCAGGTGTTGAGGTGCGCCCGCACAACGCTGGCATCCAAGTCGTCGAGCAGATCATGACTAGCCAGCGGCAGCAGGCGCCGGATGCGCGCGCAGTCGGCAGCCTGGATGGGAGCGTTCGAATTCATATGCGCAACCTCTCTTGGGTCTCAGGATCATGAGTGAGGTAGGCTTCGCGAAGCCGTTTCTTGGCGCGGGCGAAGCGCTTGGCCACCGCTTGCGGCGAGGCGCCGACGATCTGGCCGACCTCCGCCGCTGTAAAATCGTGCGCCGCTATCAGCAGCAGGCACGCTGCGTCGGCGGGTGCCAGCATGAGCAGCGCCGCCCGCATGACGTGTGCATCCGCGAATTGATCTTCGAAGCTGGCAGTGGTTTGTGCCACCATGTCATCGGAGGCTGGAACATCGAGCGAGCGCCATGAGATCAGGCGGCGGCGACGTACCAGCGAGATGGCGCGGTTGTAAGCGGCGTGGAAGAGCCAGCGGCGAATGCCGTCTTTCTGGCCACAGGCGGCATCGAACGGTGGGGAGCCGCGCTGCGCGAGTTGCCAGGCCGCGCAGAACGTATCCTGTATCAGGTCGCGTGCTGCCTCGTCGTCGGCCACGATTCCACGCAGGAAGGCGTAGAGTGGCCGCTGGCAACCCTCTACGAGTGAGGCAAAATCAGCGAGGAGCGGGGGCGCGATGGAAGCAACCGCGGTCAAGTCACCCATAACACCATCCTTCGACGTATCTTCATGTGATCGGCTAGCCGTCACGTGGCTAACGCACGACGATGGCAAAATTGGACACGGGTGTCGTACATATGGCATTTTGCTCAGTGCTTCAAACGCATCCGCATGGTGGCGCATGAAGTGCCGCTGTGTAGCATGGCAGCCAGTTTATCTAACATCTCAGCAGGACTGGCGCCTCCCCGCCTGCTTATCATAAGCTACAGTATGCTCATCTAACTTCTCGTATCTTGCGCTGACCTATGGCTGAGAGGTGGTAGAATTGCAGGCAATACGGCAGAGGTAGCCGTGCGGTTAGTGACGCGAACCCGTAGTTCGAGGGTGGCGCATGAGTGCGAATAGAGAGATGGACGTGGTAGACACACAGGATCGCCGGGTCAAACGCACGCAGCGCCTACTGGCACAGGCATTGATCGCGCTGACGCTGGAACGCGGGTACGACACGGTGACGATCCGCGACATCACGGAGCGCGCAGATATCGGGTACGCAACGTTTTTCCGCCACTACCACGACAAGGATGCGCTACTGGCCGATGTGCTGCAGGTGGTGCTGGAGGAGTTGCTGGATCGGCTCCAGCCCCAACACATAAATGGTCAGGAGGCGGACCCTGCCGAGGTGGGAAGATTGATCTTCAAATATATTCATGAACATAGCGAGGTCTGTCGGGTGTTGCTTGGGAGCCAAGGGCCGGCCTCGCTGGTGCGCCGCGTGGTCGAGGAGGGGGCGCAACGCGTGGTGCGCGAGCATACGCCACGGCAGGGAGCCATGGTGCCGGTGGAGATCGCAGCCAATCATGTCGTCGCGGCGACTATCGCGCTGATCCAATGGTGGCTCGACCACGAGATGCCGTATCTCCCACAGCGCATGGGGGCGATCTATGCCGAGCTGATCTACCGCCCGGCCAGCGTCTTGTCTTTCGACGATTACCCTCACAATGGCTAGTGGAGGCGAGGCAGCGATGGCTGTCCGAAGGTGACGGAGACCATGTATTCGCGGCCTTGTTGCTGCCAGAAGAACGCCAGGCATGGGGCATCCGCGGCGACGCCGACAGACTCGCGGGCGAGAGACAGCATGGCCTGCTGGTAGCCAACCCGCCAGAGGCGCATCGAGTGCGGGGTGCCCTGTGCGCGGGCGAAAGCGGTGTATTGGGTGGCGCGGGCGCGCACGAGATCGGCGGGCAGCCGCAGATCGGCTATGGTCAGCCGGGGAACCGCCTGGGTGGCGGCGGGATCGACGGCATGCAGGCGCGGCGGCGTGAAGGGGCGCGGCATAGTGGGATGAGTCGGCCGCGCGCCGGATGTGGCGGCGGTATTCGGCGTGAGGCGGTCGGTGTGCTCGATCTCGGCGTACATAGTGCGGTCCTCTTCTCACAGTTGGCATTGCCACCTCACCCGTGCACGTGATGGCATCCCGGACAAGATGAACAAGCTGAAGATACGCAACTGCTGTGCCAGAATCCGCTGGCGAGTTATCTCACCTGCCGAATTGCGTGAATTGGGGTATTGTGGTCGCGACATATAGCGAGAGTATCAGCGTCCGAGCCGCCCGAGATGCTTTGCGGTCATCAGCCACATCACTGTTCCCTCTCCGGCTAGATCCGGCTGATGCAGCGCACCTGTAGCTAACTCGACGTAGCAGCAGGCGCCCTTCTTGAGCGAGACGTTTGCCTTGCTCGCGGGGGAGATGAGCTGGCCTATCATGTCACTGAGGTTGGGTTCGTGGCCGACGAGAAATAGAGCGGCGTTGTCGTCGTGCTGGCTGAGTAGGGGAACAATGCGGCGCAGGTCGCTGCCAGGCGCGAGCAGCGGCGTCTCGGTAACTTCACGTCCGAGCACGTCGGCGACGATAGCCGCAGTCTCAAAGGCTCGCTTGAGTGGGCTGCTATAGATGGTGTCGGGCTTGACGCCGAGCCAACCTAGGCCGTGTGCGGCGGCGCGCATCTCGTCGCGCCCCTGGCTGGTGAGGGGCCGGCGGGCGTCCTCCTCTGGGGAGGGTTGTGGATTACCAGCTTTGCCATGCCGCAGGAAATAGAGGTTCATGGTCTGTCTCTCCTCGCTGCCAATTGATGGCTGTATGAGCGAGAGGTGACGCACGTTATGTGCCGTAGCGCGCATATGGCGGTCATGAGACGGCTACGGCTGTAGCCCCGTCACTCGCACCTCATCGCCACGCTGAGCGTGGAGCAGGGCAGCCGCCGAGCCATTGCGAAGGGCGATAGCAAGATGGCCGGAGCTGTCGCGCAGCATGAACGGTGCATCGGCTGCTCCGCTAGCGAAGGTGTGGGCGCGGGCGGTGATGGTGTGCTCGCCAAGATGGAGGGAAGGGGTGGGGCTGGAGAAGGCGGCGGCGGTCAGTGTGGGACCGAGATCGGTGATGAGGTTGCCGAAGTGATCGATATGGAGAATGTGGCCCAGCAGTATGTCGCCCTGCCATGAGGGGCGCGGGGGCGTGATAGTAGCGAGACTGGTGGGGTCGAGCGGCGTTCCTAGAGAGGCGAACGGGACGCCGTGAGC
>DASVOW010000184.1:0-8706 GCA_036383155.1 Ktedonobacterales bacterium | reverse complement strand
CGAGAAGTCATCCGGCCCACCCGTCGGCAGGCGGTGGCGCTGCTCCAGCACTGTCGTGATATCGGTTTGCGCCTGATTGACATTGCCCGCGCTATCCACCTGCGCCTGGATCTGATCCACAAACTGCGCGTTCTTCAGCCGTGCCTGTGCCGCACTGAAAGGTACGTAGACGAGGTCGTCCTGGTTGGCGCCAAACGACGCGCCCTTCGCCTTCAGCACGCCGACCACGCGAAACGCCTGGCTCTTGATCAGGATCGTCTGGCCCACCGGATCGGTTCCCGTCGCCGAGAACAGCGTGTCGGCTGTCGTCGCGCCCAGCACCGCCACTGCCGTGCCGCCCGACTCCTCGGTGTCGCCAAACCACGCGCCCTCGCTCATCTGCCAGTTGCCGATCTGCTGAAACGAGGGATATACCCCCATCACGCGCGTATTCGTGTTCTGGCTGCCATAGACTACTTGCGAGCCGGAAGACAGCACCGGGCTGACATTGCTCACATGCGCGACTGCTCCAATTGCCGTCGCGTCCTCGGTCGTCAGCGATTGGGTCGTACCGGCTGCGCTAAATGCCCCGCCCGACTGCGTGGCGGAAGGAATGATTGTCAGCGTATTGGTGCCGAGTCCGGTGAGGCGCGAGTTGATCAGCGTGCTCGTGCTTTCCGTCAATGTGACGGCGGCGATCACTGCAGCCACGCCCACGATCACGCCAAGCGTCGTCAACAGTGAGCGCGTCCGATTCGCCTGCAACGCCTCCAGCGCGCTGCGGAAGCTTGGCCCAAGCATCGCCCCGCGCCGTGGTCCTTGCCCATGCCTCTGAGCGCGCAATGCCCCATTCCGGCTTGTAACGGCAGGCGTGGATGGTGTGGCCGAAGGAGAAGCAGGCACGGAGGTCGTGGACGTACGCCGTGAAAACATGCTCATAGCCCCTTCTCCTCCCGGCCCTCGATCAACGGCTTATCGGAGGGGCCGTGCATGCGCCGTTCCTCCCACTCCGCCCGCGCCGAGCGTTGCGTGGATACCATCTCGTCATGCACGACACGCCCATCGCGGAAGAGAATCTGCCGCCGCGCATACGCCGCGATATCGTGTTCGTGCGTCACCAGCACGATAGTCAGCCCGCGCGCGTTCAACGCCTGCAAGATTGCCATGATCTCCACGCTCGTCTTGCTGTCCAGATTGCCCGTCGGCTCGTCCGCCAGCAGCAACGATGGACCCGTCACCAGCGCGCGGGCAATGGCGACGCGCTGCTGTTGCCCGCCGGAGAGCTGTGCCGGCTTATGGTTGGCGCGGGCGCGCAGGCCCACCACGTCGAGCACACGCCGCGCGCGCCGCTCCTGCTCCTCGCTGGGCATGCCGCGATAGACCAGCGGCAGCGCCACATTCTTGAGCGCCGTCGCCCGCGGCAGCAGATTGAATCCCTGAAAGACGAACCCGACGCGCCAGTTGCGCACATCGGCCAGTTGATCCGGCGTCATGCGGCTGACCAGTTGCCCCATCAGCAGATAATCGCCACTCGTCGGCTGATCGAGACAACCCAGCAAATTCATGAATGTCGATTTGCCGGAGCCGGATGGTCCCATAATCGCGACAAACTCGCCACGTCGTATCTCCAGCGAGACGCCGCGCAATGCGTGCACCCGCGTCTGCCCCAGATGATACGTCTTGGTGAGATTGCGCACGGAAATAACTGGCGACTCCACCGCTGCTTCGCCATTAGCCCCGTCGCTCCCTTGCGTCGTGATCGCATGATCCGTCAGCCCATCCGGCGCGGCGGCATCAGCCAACACCCCCAGGCGCGGCTGATAACCATCTTGGCCCTGCTGGCTATAGCCCCCATTGTTGCTATACCCTTCATGGGGCGGCTGTACCATATCGTGTGACATGAGGCATCTCCTCGAAAATCCTAAACCCTGTGTTCGAGGCATCAGCCCTAGCCGCCGTTGCCGCCGCCAGCCCCACCATTGCCGCCCGCACCTCCACCAGCGCCGCCGCGTCCGCCGCCCGCACCGCCGCCACCGAAGCCCCCGCCACCAGCGCCGCGTCCGCCACCGAAGATGCCGCCCGCGCCGCCAGTCGTCGAGGTGGATGTGTTCGTGCCGCCCTGCTGTCCGGTCACAATCGTCTCGCCAGCCGAGAGCCCGGCCAGCACCTCGTACGCCGTGCCGTTCGTCAGCCCCAGCACCACCGGCTTGACCACCCATTTGCCGGCGCTCGTGCGCTCCAGCACAAAAGCCGGCGTCGGCGTGGACGTGCTGCTGCTGTCACCGCCAGTCGAGAGTCCACTCGCCATCTGCCGCGCCTGTTGCAGCGCCGCGACCACATCCTGCCGCGAGACCAAACCGCTGCTCGCAGTGAGCGACTGCCGCGCGAACGTCACCGCGCCGGCCGGGATCAATAGTACGCCCGTACGCTGTGCCGTCGTGATCGTCACATTTGCTGTCATGTTCGGCAGCAGCGTCGCCCCTTGCAGGCTCTGCGCATCTACAGTAATCGTCACCGGATACGTCACCACGTTCGAGCTTGATTGCCCCAGCGGCGAGATCGCGCTCACTGTGCCAGAGAAGCGCCGGTTGCTATACGCGCTGACTGTGAAGCGTACCGGCTGGTTGAGCGCTAGGCTGCCGATATCGGCCTCGTTGATGTTCGCCAGCACCTGCAGCGACGAGAGATCGGCGATCTCGATGAAGACGCCACCACCTGATCCGCTTGACCCGCCTGATCCACTCGAAGCGCTGCTACTGGACGATCCCGGCGTGCCGCCGACCGTGCCGTTGATTGCGGCGACGGTGCCCGCATGTGGTGCCGTCAGCGTCGCGTTGGCGAGATTGTGCTGCGCCGACTGCAGCTGCGTCTGCGCCGACTGCAGCTGCGCCTGCGCACTGCTGATCTGTCCCTGCGCAGACGACCGTTGCGCGTTGGCCTGTGCCACTGTCGAGTTATACTGCGACTGGGCAACATTGATGCAGTTGGCGTCGCCATTGCACCCGCTCAGCGCCTTCTGCTCCTGCGCATAGGCCGCGTTAATCTGCGCCTGCGTCTGAGCCTGCACGTTGCTCTGATTGTTGTAGGCGTTGTTGAGCGAGATCTGCGCCGAGTTGACCTGCGCCTGCGCCTGGTTGAGCGCGTCTTGCAGCGACGTCTTGTCCAGCTTAGCGAGCGTCTGCCCCGCTTTGACCTGCTGCCCCAGCGCGACATCGATCTCGGCGAGCTTGCCGCTGCCTGAGAAGTTCACGTCATAGATCGCGCTCTGCACCGGCCCTGTCGCGCTGACCGTCAACGCGAGATTGCTCTGCGTCACCTGTGCCGTCGTATACGTCACGCGCGGCCCATTGAACGCCCGCACGATCATCGGCACCGTCAACAGCAACACGACCACCAGTACGCCTGAAACAATCGCGATCCAGCGCGGTTGCCTCCACCACGGACGCTTTGCCGCCGGTGCTTCCTCATCGGCAACATCAGTATCATCGTCATTGAAGTTTGGCAGATCCAGGAAATCGCCCTGGATTGCAGCCTCAGCTCGTCGCGGCTCCAGCATCAGTGTGCCTCCTCCAGTTGGGCATGCGGACGTCACTCAGTGTGCCTTCTGTCCCACCGGCTCCATTTGTCCTCTGCCAGCCATCACACCACCCACACCTACCGCATCCGCTACAAAAGACAGCTGGATGCGTAGTTACCCATCCAGTATAGGGGATTGCTCGCGCAACGAAACCTCGCAAGCGTAAAGTTTTCGCAAAGTCGCGGCGGCTCCTACCCCCCCCACATGCGACAGGGATGCCAGCCCATATCCTTCTGGGCTGGCATCCCAGCGTGCATTTTGGCAGAAGATCGCCTTCGGAGAAGACGTGCAATGCATTCCGCATATGCGAGCGAGCGCGCGATATCTACACGCTCCGACACTCTATGTCTATGCCGAATATCCTGGGGCAATCAGGTCGTCACCGACATCCACCGCGCCGCAGGTGTCACAGGCACGCACCAGCACACGCCCTTTGCGCACGCGCACGCTTCCCGCCGAGCGCATGCCGCCATCCAGACAATATGGGCATGGCGCAACCGGCACGAGGTCCAGATCGCGCACCGGATGAAATGACGGGCGCAGCATGATCGCGAGCAGCGCCTCGCTCCTGAGCTGCATCAGCGAACGTACTGCCCGCCAGCCAGGCTCAAGATCCGTGTATGCTTGGTCCTCATCGTCCTTCGGTCCGGAGTGAGAAACGAACCACTCCTCATCTGCTCTCCAACTCCCGTCGTGATATTCCGGCATGTCACTACCTCTTGGAAAATGCGTCTGGGAGAATCCGAATATCTCGCCGCGCCACCGCGCACTGCCCTCTAGCCCCGCACGAAACGCGCCACCGTAGCTCAGCTCAGCCGAAGTACCAGTCCGTCTTGCCCCATCGCCCATCTATCCAGTAGAATGCCATCGCGCCATGACGCACATCGTGCGTTTGAGGCAATCGGCATTCCGCGAAGGATAGACACGTCCAAACATCCTACATAGACGAGACAACCAGGAGCGCTATATGTATGCCTCGATATTGGCCGGGGGAAGCGGTACACGTCTTTGGCCCCTCAGCACCAAAGAGAGCCCCAAGCAATTCCTGCCGCTGCCGGGACCACAGACCATGCTCCAGGCGACCGTGGAGCGCCTTGGCTCCCGCTGCCCTCTCGATCACGTCTATGTCGTGACCGCCGGCAACTATCACGATGCCGTCGCGGCCCAGCTCCCCGATCTCATGCCAGGCAACATCGTCGCGGAGCCGTCCGGGCGCGGCACTGCCGCTTCGATTGGTCTGGCCGCCACACTGATCGCCGCCCGTGACCCTTCCGCTGTTATGGGGTCCTTCCCAGCCGATCACGCGATTGTCGATGTGCCGGGATTTCGCAACGCGCTGGTGTTCGCCGAGGGCATTGCCGCCCAGGGCTATCTGGTAACGCTGGGCATCCAGCCCACCTACCCCGAGACCGGCTACGGCTACATTCGCTTCTCTGCTTCCCTGGGCCACTTCAATGGTCTGGGTGCGCACGTAGTTGACGCCTTCATCGAGAAACCCAAGCGTCACGTTGCCGAGGAATATCTGCGCGCCGGGAACTATGTCTGGAATGCTGGCATCTTCGTGTGGCGCGTTGACCGCATCCTCGAAGAAATCCGGCGCTATGTGCCCGCGGTCGCCGATGTGCTCGACGAGATCGCCATCGCCGCCGCCCAAAGCGGTGGGCGTGTGACCCCTGAGGTGGAGCGCGTCATCGCCGCCGTCTGGCCGCGCCTGCAAGAAAGCGTCACCATCGACAATGGCGTGATGGAGCGGGCGCAGCGCATCGCCGTCATCCCCGTCTCCGTAGGCTGGAACGACATCGGCAGTTGGGCGCAGGTGGATACACTCTTCACGCACAACGAGTTTGGCAATGCCATCGTGGGCCTCTCCCCCGACCAGCACTTCGAAGTCAACACCACCGACACGCTGCTCTACAGCACCACCGGGCGGCTGATCACCACTGCCGGCATCGAAGGGCTGATTGTAGTCGATACCGGCGACCGGCTGCTCATCTGCACCAAAGAGCATGCCCAGCTCGTCAAAGAAATCGCCGAGCACATGCAGCGCATCCAGCACCAGTAACTGAGCGAGCCGCGGCCATCCGCGTTGGGTTGCAGCGTTGCCACCCGACCAGCACAATTGCGCAATCTAACGCGCAATGCAAGCGAGTGTGCAACGCTGTCGAGTACGCAACGTACTATGGTAGCAGTTGGCTTTCACGTATCTGCGACTCATGTTATACTCCACAATAACATTGCATAATCTCTTACCTGACGCTCGGCGTGCGAGCAAGCGGCAAGCAACAACGGATGTTGGGACACGTTGATGGCGTGCGGAGCGTCAAGCGACACACCGCCGCGGGCACAGACGCAAAGGGCATAGTGTGACAGTATGACAAAGGCGAGGGTGACGTCCACCGACGCACTGGCGAATGTAATCGAAGTGGTCGAGTTAGGACAGAGAACCGGAATGCTTTCGGTGGAGCGTGGCTCTGGATCGGTGCAGGAGACAGGCGAGATCTACTTTGTCCTAGGGCGCCCCATGTATGCCTCACTTGCTGGTCTGCGCGGGCGTGAGGCGCTGGCCGCGCTTGGCCGCTGGGGAGGATGTCGTTTCTCCTTCGACCGCGATGCACTCCGGCCCGCGCCCAATCTCAGCCCGCCGTCCGCGCAGCAAGGGCAGGCAGGCTACGGCGGCTACAATTCCGGGCCATCCTCCGGGCCGCCCAATCAGACCCCTTCGTCTCATCCAGGCATGGCAGGCCCGCCATATGGCAACCCAGGGTCCCGCCCATACGAGAGCAGTGCTGGTTGGCCCATGCAGACGGGCATGCCGGATGGTGCGGGCAGCAACGGCAGCCACCACGGGGGCTACACTCCTGCTCCGCCCGGATCTGGCCTATTACCGGGCCAGGGAACGGGCCAAGGGCCGGGCTCATATGATGGTTCCTTCAGCCAACACAGCCAATATCCCGCTCCGAATACCCCATCACAGTATGGTGCGTATCCCGGTGGCTCGTATGGTAGTCCGCAGCAAGGTCGTATGCCGCAGACGGCTGGTCCGCTGAGCCGCCGTCCACGTCGCGCGCCTGATGTGCGCGACCTGATGACCGTCGTCACGACGCACAACCTTTCGCGCGGCCACCGCACATTACTGCTCCTTGCCGACGGCGAGCACAGCGTGCTGGACCTGGCGCGCCTCTCGTCGAAGTCGGTGGACGAGGTGATGAGTCTGCTGGCCGACCTTGAATCACGCAGCCTCGTCTACTACTACGGATAGGCTTCCCATCGATGGCTGTACGGTCCAGCACGGCACACGCCCATCAACGAACATCGGCCAATACGGTGCCACTGCCCGCCACCTGGCCAGGGGAAGCGGGTTGGCGGTAAGGCGTGCATTCGTGTTGCGTGAAAAACACGAGCTGCGAAGCAGCTGGGCGTAATGCCAGACTGAATCGAGCCGTTGGCTTGAGTTGTTGGAATGCACAGGCTCGACATGCTCTAGAAATGCTCTAGAATAGTACTCCGGCCGCGCATGTTTAGCGTGCGTATGCTAACAACGCCAGACAGTTCGGTAGGTGAGTATGAGGAGGATGGGGTGCAAGCAAGAGGAGTAGTGGTGATACAGTAGACCAATCCGCGACGTATCCGAAAGTACTGGAAACGCAAGCCCCTACCTCCTTCGAGTGACACCATACGCCACAGATTGACTCCTGCGGAATACACTGTCTCAGCATGACACAAAGCATGCTCCTGCCCCTTGCCGTGGTAGGTCCGCCGTGCGCGAAATGAGGGATTCCTGAATGGCAAAATCATCGACACCGAGTCGCAAGCAGGAGCGTCGCCGTTTACCGCTCACCGCACGGCTCTCGCTCCTCGTCCTCCTTGCCGCGTTGCTCCCCCTCGGAGCGGTCGTTGCCATCAACGACTATTCCGCGCGCACGACGCTGGTTGAGAATGGACGCTCTGCGCTCACCACCGACGCCAAAGCCAAAGTAGACCTGATCAACACCTACCTGCGCGAGCGTGCCGCCGATGGCGTGGCGCTTGCCACCCTGCCCACGACGCCCGCGCTCCTGGGCTGCCTCGCGCTGCCAAGCGTTCCGCAACCTGCTGCGGCACAGCTCAACGCCACACTCAAATGCGATCAGCTTGGCCAGATGGACTTCTATAAAGGCTCGAACTGTCGCGCCGTGCGTGTCGGTATCGCTCGCGACCCCAACTACACCGTCTGGGGCCTCTACGATGCTCGCGGCGATCAGCTGCTGACCTCGGCGAACGAGACCTGCCAGGTAACCTCCAATTCAACCGTCCCCAAGGAAGATCTCGCGCCCGTGGTGCAGCAAAACAAACCATGGATCTCCGCCGTCTACACCGACAGCCAGAAAAAGCACGCCTTTGTGCAGCTCTATACACCTGTAGCGTTGCCCGTTGGCACGAACAAGGTGGTCTTCGGCTTCCTGCGCGCGACGCTCAATCTCGACTACATCTGGAATATCGTGAAAGGCGAGGCAGGGGCCAATGGTTCCGGCAGCTCCGCCTTCCTCGCCGACGAAAACGGCGTCCGCATTGCTGATGCCAACCCCGATAACCTGTTCACAGCCATCAAGCCGCTCGACCCCGCCACTCAGCAGCTCATTTCCAGCGAGCAGCGCTTTGGCTCCAAAGATCCCATCCAGCAGAATAATCTGCCTGGTGTCGCAGCCTCTTTCTCCTCGACCTCTGCCGTAGACTCGTTCCAGAGTCCCGCCACTCCCGGCAGCAGCACGGATTACGAGTTCGTGCGCGTCCACCTGCAGAGCGCCCCCTGGACATACTTCGTGCTCAGTCCGCTCTCGACGGTGACGGCTGTGGCCGATAGCCAGGTGCGTGTCTCGCTGCTCAGCGCAGGTATCATCGCCGTGCTCGCCATTCTCTTCGGTCTCGTGCTCGGTCGTGGCCTTGCGCAGCCCGTCCAGCAAGCCAGTGGCAACCTGGAAGGCGCCGCCCTCGCCCTGAAGAGCCTCGCCTCACGCCAGCAAAACTCCGCTGGTGAGCAGCAGTGGGTGGTAGACGCCTGCCGCACCGGCCTCGATAGTGTGCGCTACCTCTCCGACGCGATGAATCAGGCGGCGCGCCGCATCATCGACGCCAGCAACTGGTTCAGCGAATATTGGGATCGCCTTACTGAG
>DASVOW010000183.1:0-2777 GCA_036383155.1 Ktedonobacterales bacterium | reverse complement strand
AGCCATAGGAGGCGCAGACCCATGAAAACCCTGCAGCGTGTGCCCCGTCCTGTCGCCACTGCGCTCCTCCTTATCGCCGGACTCATCATCATATGGGCCGCCAATCACATTGGCTTGTGGTGGGTAACCGCCCTGGTAGGGCTCGGCATTGGGCTCGCGCTCCGCCCCGGCCGTACCGCCCTGCTCCTATCCTGGCTCGTCACCCTTGCTGCCTGGGGCCTCGATCTGCTCGTCCAGTCGTTCCACTCCGACATAGTTGGCGTAGCTGGCGTCGTCGCCCTGATTGCCGGATTGCCGCGCAGTGGCGGTTTCGTCGTGATCGTGCTTGCTCTACTCTTCGCCTCCCTCCTGGCGCTTGCCGGTGCCTGGGTCGGAGTGGCGCTGCGCGGCGTTTCGCTGGCCTATGGTCCGCGCGCCGCCCTCGCCGAGACGCCTGTAACTGCCCAAGCCAACCCGACCGACGACCCGCCATCGGCTGGAGCCTAGCCTGAGTTTCCCGAGCTCGTGCTGTACGCACAGCTTGCCTGGCTCCTACTGTACAATCACGCCATACCAGCAATCCATCCACGCGTACGCTGAGGAGCGCAGGACTGTACATGGCGTGAAACACTGCCGGCTCTTTTCAAGCGACTGCTCGTGTCGTATAGTGCGTACGACAAAGAAACGGCGAGAGCCGCACGTGCTACCAACACATGCGGCTCTCTGACCCAGGCGTTGCTGAGACCAACGCGTAGGCTGAGGCATAGCATAGCACGCGGTACGACATCCCCACCAGAGGAACCGTACCCCGCATGCCTGCATATGCTATACCTCACCCAGCGACCTCATCAGCGCCTCTTGTACAGCGGGCTACCCGCGAAAGGGGCGCTTTTCTATGCCATCGACAGCCAGGCAAGCGCATGATGCTACACCTTGGCGACACGATCCCTGCCGTGAATGGTTCATGTCGCTGGCACCCCCAACTTGCGAGGGATAAGAGTCTATCAATCAGCCCATCTACAAGAATGCAAAATACGTATTGCTGTCATCATGACTGTCACCTGGTTGCAAAGGATGCTTCATTAAGGCGCACCCTTGCGACTACCCAAAGGCTCGCTATCATGGTGACTAGTGAGAAAGACTGGCATACTCGCGTCCACGACAAGAAATAGCAAATGATCGGCAGTCGTTATGAATACCGTTTGGTTGTAAAGGGGTATCCCATTATGGGATACCCCTGGCAGCCGACAGATGGGAGATAGGAGTACAGTAGCAATGCCTACTCATCATGACGAGTACGAGGATATGCCGCAAGCAGGCGATGTCCAAGACGTACAACTTGAACCTCGCGACGTGTTAGAGCCTGTTCAACAGGACAGTGTTCCGTTCTACGGCAAGCGAATAGTAGCTGTGCGTTTATCTGATGGACGTATCGCTGCAACCCTCAACTCGTTGTGCGAAGCGTTGGGATTGGCCATCCACAGTCAAGGGCGGCGCATCCACGATGATGATGGAGCAGCTTGTGCCTGTGCGTATCAGCACATCAGGCGGTCCGCAGGTGATGGGAGTACTTACTGCATGGGCTATCCCCTTGTGGCTGACCGGCATCCAGACAAAGCGTCTGGCACCAGAGAAACGCCCAGCCATCACAGCGTTCAAGCGGCAAGCAGCAAGTGTCCTCTATAACCATTTCTCACAGATGCCAACTGCGCTGCCCTCGTCTACGATGCTTGTACCCTCAGAGCCTATCGAGCGTCCACAAGCGCCAGAAGAAGGCGCATCACTTGCCGTATGGCGTGAGTATCATCAAGCGATGCTCTCCTTTATTGACTGGCAGGAAGAGGTAGAGCAGTGGCGTGGGCATGTCGAACATCGACTCGAACAGGTAGAAGAAGTCACGCGCCTCGTCCCCGAAATCTTAGAGCGACTTGGCCCGCAAACACTCACATCCGAGCACCAAGCCACCATTAGGAATGCCGTGCGGCACCTCAGCGAGCTCACCGGCAACCATTTCCAGACCATCTACGCCGATCTCAACGAATCCTTCCACGTCGCGAAATACGATCAGATACCCGAATCTCGCTGGCTGGAAGTCTCCGCCTGGCTCAAGACACGCCTCGATGCGGCCGAGAAGCGCCGCAAGCACTAGACAACGCGCCGGGAAGGACGCCCAGCGCTTACACCCATCACCGCTCGCCTCGCACGAGTGAAAAACGAGAAAACGACGAGAAATCTACCCAAAGCGCAACCCACGAATGCTCAGTCCGGTTACCTTTTTGGCAACCGGATAGAGTTTCTTGAGCTTGATGCGGGCTCGGCGTGAGGTGAACTGCCAACCGATAGGTGCGTGTCCCGCGTGACGTTCCGCGTCCAACGCTCACACCAGCTACTCCAAGGTCGCTGCGTCAGGTATGCCGCAGAGGGCATTGAGAGAGCCAGATCGTCTATTTACAGTGGTGAGATACTATGACGGTCTGCTATGTTCATGTGAGTGAATACGAACCTATGGGTGAGCTCCGTTCTGTGCCAGAGCTGCTTGCACGTTCTGACCGCTCATTCGCCAGGACGCAGCATCGCTTGCGCACGATTAAGTTTTGGATACTGGGCTTCTTCGGGTGTCTTTACGTCGGAGCCTTGGTGTTTTTTGCCATTTTCTTGGTGTTTGTCTGGCAAGCCGGCGAATGGCTGGCGTATTGGCCAGGGCTCATTGCTATTGGTTCAATCGGCATACGGCTTGCTCGGATAGCCTCGTGGCGGGATTCGCGGGCCGACCTTTTCGCCCCCATCGCCGAACTGCG
>DASVOW010000182.1:0-3589 GCA_036383155.1 Ktedonobacterales bacterium | reverse complement strand
TGCCAGCAACGGCGCCGCACCTAACCGCTCGTGAGCGCTTCGCCGATACGACGACCTTCCGATGCCCGCGCATGCGGGCGTGCAGAAAGAAGCCACTCCCATGACCACGGCAAGCACGTCGAATGCACCCAGCGGTGAGCTGGCGCCCAATTACTTCCTCCACACGCTCGACAACGGGTTGGAGATCGTCGGCCAGCTGATGCCCAGCTTGGCATCCGTCACCTTCGGCATCCAGTTCGCCGCCGGCATCAAAGACGAGCCAGAGCCAAAGCTCGGCTTGACCCATCTCCTCTCGGATATGGTCTTCCAAGGCACCGAGCACCGCAACGTGCGCCAGCTTACCGAAGACTTCGAGGCTATCGGCGCCCGCAAGGGCGGCGAGACCGCCAACGAGTTCTCCCGCTACTCCGCGCAAATCGTCGGCAACCGCCTCGACCGTGCGCTTGAGCTCATGGCCGACGTAGTGCGTCACCCTACCTTCCCAGCGGATGAATTCGAGCAGATGCGCGCCATCCAGCTACAGGAGATCCGCCGCCGCGACGACGAGCCGATGCGCCGCATCTTCGATCTCGTGCGCGAGCGTTTCTACGCCGGCACGACCCTTGGGCGGCGCGGCCTCGGCCTTCGCGAGACCGTCGAGCAGCTTCAGCCCGACGACCTGCGCGCATTCTGGCAGGCGCGCTATCGCCCTCAGGGAGCGCTCGTCTCCATCGCCGGCAACTTCGATTGGGATCGCGTCGTCGCGCATGTCAGCGACCTATTCGGCGATTGGTCCGGTGCGACTCCACAATCGCCTGAGCAAACCCCTGATCCCAAGCCAGCCATCAACATCGAGATCCACGAGGGCAACCAGGAACACATCGGTATGGCGTTCCCCTTCCCTAAATACGGCGATCCCGATTACTACGCCGCATCGGTTGTCAGCGAGATCTTCGGCGGCGGCATGACCTCACGCCTCTTCCGTGAGGTGCGCGAGAAGCGCGGCCTGGTCTACTCCGTCGCCGCCATGTTCGCGCCCAACGGCATCTACGGCGCCGAGTTCCTCTACGCCGGCACCACGCCGGAGAAGTCGCCCGAGACGGTGCGTGTGCTGCTCGACGAGCTACGCCACCTCCGCGACGAGGGCGTCACCGACGATGAGCTGGAGCGCGCCAAAGTCCAGCTCAAGAGCGAGCTCGTGATGCGTGGCGAGAGCGCGGGCGCGCGTATGGGCGCGCTCATGCGCTCCTGGTGGTTCGAGCGCCGCCTCATCACCATCCAGGAGCTCAAAGAGGCCATCGACAACGTGACCCGTGACCAGATCATGGGGTTGCTCCGCCGTTTCAATCCAACGGAGCCCCTGGTGGTCGCCGCCATTGGTCCCCGCACCCAGGAAGAGCTCATCGGCGACGCACTGGCATAGGCTAGCTCACCTAACCCCCGCACCGTCTTCCAGTCCGCGCAGGCGGACTGGAAGACGGTGCGCAGCGCCCGCAGGCGCGGTTTTAACCGCAGGCCAGGCGACGCACTGGCATAATGTGGTATACTGAGTTAGTGCGCGCCAGTATGACACGACTCACGAACCGACGCGGACAGACACATTCTCAACTAAGTGGGAGATACAGAGGAACATGGCGAAGAAGGGCGAGCTTTCCAAGACAGCGCGCGCCTCACTGGCGCAGCGCGACGACACAAACTTCCTGACCAACCGCATCTGCTCGAAGTGCGGCGAGCCCATCATGCTCAAGGAGCTCCAGCCGGTCAAGGTGCTGGGCCAGGGTATGGCCTTCTACCACAAGGGCCACTACCAGGTCCAGTAGGCCAGACGCCGTCAGGCACGAGATCGAGGTTGTTCGATACGGGGTCCCCACTGATGTGGGGACCCCAATTTGTTATCCCAGTTCTTGCCTACCAAAGTTCACACGATCGCGTAGTCAGTGGCACGATGTATGATGATCATCATACTCTAGGTCCCAAAACATTGCCGTTAACGTCAATCTGCGGTATAATTACAAGACAACACTATTTCTTAATCATTGACTTATTGATTCATTTTTGGAGGTAAAGCGTGCTGAGTGTGAAGGGGTTACTATCTGGGGCTGGTTGGTCAGGGCGGCGGCAGCGGCGTGAGACAAATGTCAAACAGAGCATTTTCTCGGCCCTACGCTTCTATAACTATCGCCTCTTCTGGTTGGGCCAGCTTGTCTCCGTAACGGGCACCTTCATGCAGAGTACAGCTCAGCAGTGGCTCGTGCTCACCCTCACCTCCAGCCCCGTCGCTCTCGGAATCGTAGGCGCGCTCCAGTTCGGCCCCATGCTCATACCGCTGGGCGGAGCCGTAGCCGACCGCTTCCCACGGCGTAACGTGCTCATCGTCACTCAGGCAGCCGCAGGCATGCTGGCATTCATTCTCTTTCTGCTTACCATCACACACGCGGTACAGCTCTGGCACGTCTATACCCTCGCATTCATGTTAGGCATCGTCAACTCTGTCGACATGCCAACGCGCCAGGCTTTCGTTAGCGAGATGGTGCCGCGTGAGAACCTGCTCAACGCCGTCTCACTCAACTCTGCACAATTTAATGCCTCGCGCATTGTTGGCCCTGGCATTGCCGGCGCATTGATCGCCCTCTTTGGCGTCCCGCCATTGTTCCTGCTGAACGCGATTAGCTTCATCGCCGTTATCGCAGGACTGGCGCTGATGCACACCTCCGAGTTGATACCCGTGCCACGCCGGGTCGGCGATGAGCGTGGCCAGATTCAGGCGCTCAGCGATGGTGTGCGCTTCGTGTGGTCAAACCCCAAGCTGCGTGTCACCTTCTTGATGGTCGGAGTCATTGGCACCCTTGGCTTCAACTTCAACGTCCTCGTGCCGCTGGAGGCGCACCAGACGCTGCACGCCGGACCCGCCGCCTTCGGCCTGTTGACCTCGTCGCTCGGCGTTGGCGCATTGGCGGGCGCCCTGCTGCTTGCCAGGCGTGGCGGTCAGCCCACCAACAAATGGCTCGCCGGCATGGGGGCGGCCTTTGGTCTGCTTTTGAGTAGCTTGCTGCTGGCACACACCGTGCAGCAGGCCATGGTGGTTATGGCGCTCATTGGCTTTGCGATGTCCTCGTTCTCCGCGTCGGCCAACACCCGCGTCCAGCTCGCCAGCCCACCGGAGATCCGCGGGCGCGTCATGAGCGTATACTCCATGGTCTTCGTTGGCACGACTCCGTTTGGCAACCTCATCGTCAGCGGTCTAGCCTCCAGCACGGGCAGCGTTCCCCTGAGCTTCGCGCTCTCCGGACTGCCCTGCTTCCTGGTTGCATTGGTCGCCGCCTACCTCTGGTCTCGCCAGCCCGCCACTGGCGAGCAACCAGCGTCTGCCACCGCAGGCGAGTTCCTGCCACCGACGCTTGAGGGTGGCGATACTCCTCCCAATGCGCTATCAGTCGCACCTGCTCTGCCTGTCGAGGATACGGCATCACATCGATCCGCTGCCGACCGTCCACACGCCAGCCTTGCCGGTCGCATTTTGCCCCGCACTCCCGGCCAACCCAAGCTCCAGCCTCGCGCCGCCGACCACGAATAGCCCGTTTAGCGCCGAAGCATGACCACTCAGGGGTAC
>DASVOW010000181.1:0-4794 GCA_036383155.1 Ktedonobacterales bacterium | reverse complement strand
CCAGCGAAAGTAACGTTCAAAGTAGGCATTGTTGCCACCCGCCTGCGCCCGTAACCGCCCCAGTTCCGACGCGCTCAGTTCAGGCATAGCAGCCAATCGCCTGTCGAGATCGGCAGATTCGAGAGCGAAGTGCCGTCGCCGCGCCTCTACTACGAACACGATCACAAAAGCGATATAGAGCGTGTAGAGAAACGCTGCTAACCGTTGCACATCTAGCGAGAGCGAAGGCTGCAGCAGCGCTGCGATCACCACACCGACCAGTAGCCCCACGGTCCGATAGACATTGTCGACCACATCGCCCGTCAGATCAGCAACCGCCTTGCGCACCCCCGCGGCGTAGTCGCTCACCGTATCGAGTGCCTGCTGCCTCATGCGGAAATACTGCTCCGTATTGCGGCGCAGATACAGCACCAGGTTGGCGCGTGCGGCGTCCAGCGCGAATACAGCGGCGCCTTCGAGATCAGGCAACGTCAGAGTCGCACGTGGCCCAAGCTCCTGTGCAAGACACTCGCGCGCGATCGCTAATTTATCCGGCGAGGCATTGTCATACGCCCAGTCGCAGAGCCGCGCCAGCGCTCCCTTACCATACGTCGCTTCGGCTACCGACACCCCCTCGCTGCCCTGACTCAGCGCGATATGACAGACTGCCCGGCGCGGTCCTGCGAAGCGCAACGTACGATCTCCTTGTTCACCATGCACCGCGCTTGCCAGATAGAGCGCGGCGAGCGTCGCCCGTAGCTCGGCGAGCCGTTCCAGACTTGCCTGCAGGCCAGGCTGCCGCTCCTCGACCCGCAGATGCGCCGGAGTAAGCACATGCGGTGCGTCTACCCATTGGCTCTCCTCCCCGCGCAATCGCAACACCCGTCGGCTTCGCTCCTGAAACTGACGCCATGCCGCGCGTGAGACGCTCAGCCAGCGCGGCCCGCCGTGCAGTCCCGCTCCGATCACGTCTAATGCGAAACCCGCGAGATAGCCTGTGCCATCACACAGCACAACAATGGTCCGCCCATCCTCACGCACCAGCCCAAGTGTCTCCCAGTCAAACAGCGCCCGCGGTGAAAGCAATCGATGCCATGCCGCGCTGTGGTAAAAGACGATCACCCTGGTCCGCTCGTGCATCTCCGGCGCGCCAAAATATTCCGAGCGTCCAGAGACCAGCGTGGTGGCCGCACCGACAGCCCGTCCCTTGGCGACCGATATGCGGGCCTCGACTGCCAGATCGTTGCCTTGGGTGCGCGCCGCCGACTCAGCATTAGCAATGAAGTCACTCAGCTTGCCCGCGGGATCACGCCCTGCCCGGAGCATTACGCTTGCGGCAGTCGTCTGGCTATCCATACCAGAGAGTCGCAAATCAATCTGCAGATCGCTGCCCAGCCTATCAAACCACTCGGCAACACGCCTACCATTCCACCCGGCAACACGTTCGATTGGAAGGCTGACCGTCGTCTCCACTCGTTCCAGCGCCTCAACTGCCGCCAGTTGCGCTGCCGACATCTCCAGCGCAGCTCCGATCTCGCCGACCAATGCGCCGTACCCTGCGACCTCTGCAAGCAGGATTGCCGCCGACGTTTCAGCATGTCCCGATGACCTCGGTAGAGCAGATACGGAAGACGCAGACGACGCGAAGGGTGTAACCGATGGAGAGTTCAATACGTCAGGTGGAACACGACGCCCCTCACCGCTCATCGTTCGCTCACCTCCCTCAGCGTCAGCGACTCCAGAACGATGCGAAACTTGTTCTCAGCTGTCCGCATCGGATCAACATGTACCAACTCGTCGAGTCGCTCCACTGGCACAATGAGCCGCGCTCCACCATCCAACTCGAAGACCACGCGGCTCAGCAGTGGCTCCGCGACACTGTGATCGATAGCGCAGATGATCTCCTCATCCTCACCTACCAGCCCACGCGCGCGCAACCTCGCCAATAGCTCCGCCACGAATTCGGGATGACCAGGTAGTGCTGCCCTCACGAAGGCTGCACAATCAAGCGTGTCAGCCTCCAGTGTCATCCGCCGTGCCGCATAGAAACGCAGCATCTCGCCAGGGGTCAGAGCCTGACGACACTCGGCAAGCCAGCCATCGCAGCACCGCAGGAACTCGCGCGTATGGCGGCGCGGAGACGGCTCGAGCTCCGCCGCAAGGAAGCTCCGGTAGAAGAAAGCAGCGACCCCATCCGCCCGTGGACCCGCCTGCGTGTCGAGTAGCATGATATGGAACGCGTCGTCGTCGGGAGCAGGAAGCGTCAGCAGCGCGCACTTCTGCAGGCGCGCAGTTTCTGGCAGCAGATTGCCTGCCGAGGCGATGGTCACGCGACGGCGACCACCGACCATGCGAAAGTCACGCACCAGCCGCTGATCGGGGTCGAGCTTGAGCAAGGCTATATGGCGGCGATCCTCGCCGCTCCGCGTATAGATGATGACGACGAAATCGCCAGGCGCAATCGTGCGTGGGCGCATCTGCTCGTACAGCCTGCGCGCCAGGCTGCGCGACGCCGCGACAAACGACTCATGCGCATTGTCGAGCAGTGCATGGCAGAGTGCGGGCACCTCTCCATTCAAGTCGGTGAACCTCGCGCGCCAATCCGCTCGCTGGACCGCAGCCTCGATGTAGAGTGCGAAGAACGTCTCGCTCTCGCCTGTCAGCACCGCCGGCTCGTCCACAAGCTGCAGGCGCTCACTGCGATTGTCGATACCATGCAGGATCAGCCGCTCGATGCGCACCCGCCCCAACCGCTCGCCACCAGGTGTATCCGCACCAGGTGCATCCACAGCCTGCCGTTCCCCAGAAGGAACTAGCTGGACCGTGCGGGCAACCCGAGGATTCTTTACTGTCTGTGTTGTCGTCACCCATCGCCTCCTGGCCCAAGCAATCTACCGCACAGTGTATCATTCTTTGTGCCGCGCTGCTGAGTGGCAATACCACTCAGATCAGATTTCCTGTAGTGCTGACTGACGATCGTACATCACAGGTGGCACCGTTCTTGCAGCACCGATCAACAGATACTATCACCCTTGATCCAGCGCACTCGATTTCACTCAGCATAAATACCGAAGTGCCTATTCATGCGGGCTGATGTCCTCTTGGGCTAGTACACAGGCGTCGTAGTTACCGCAATTCCGCTATCTCGTCTCTTTTGTTAAGAGCGCCGGAAGCAGGTTGCTCTACAGCGCCTCACACGGAGAGGTTGGAGGAACAGGTGGGGTTTGGTGTCTCCGAGTATACCCTTGTCTTCAAGCGTACAGCAGGCCGGAAACGTGAGCGTGTAGGGCGCACTTGGATAGCGGTTCGCCCTGCGTTGACCGCGCAAAGTGCTATGCATCCGCGCCCTAATGTCGTGCATGCGCCCGGTGTCGCGCACATCCTCGTTGTCCCCATCTGCTCCACACTTGCGCTCGATACGCTGAACTATGAGGCATTCCTCATCCAGAGCGGCGTCATCGAAGGTGCATTGCGCCTGCTCGCCTCTATGACGCTCAGCCGTCCCACATCCGTTGAGACGACGCGCCGCCAGATCCAATCGCTGGTAATGGCTGCCGAGGTGCAGCATATCGTCGATGGTATGTCCGCATAGGAGAGCACGCAGCACACGCACCCGGCACACTGCCACTCCTCCTACCAACGTGCACTGATCACGCCACCTCGCCCGCCGTAGAGTTGCGCACAGTAGTCGATGAGCTGCGCTATCAGCGGCTTCGTCCTCAACCAATGTCGATCTCCTACGAGAATCAGTTTGCGCTGCGCGCGTGTCAGCGCGACATTGAGGCGGTGCGAGTCGGCAAGGAAGTCGGCGTCCTGAGTACGGTGTATAGCCCGCCCTCCCTCGACGCGCCCCCCAAACGAATAGATAATCACTTGCCGCTCCCCCCCTTGGAAGCGATCCACTGTATCCACCGCCACCTCTGCCTCGCCTTGCGCTGCAAGCCGCTGGCGAATGGCGGCCACCTGCGCCCGGTACGGTGCAATCGCACCGATCTCAGCCGCCGCAACACCCCCGCGTCGCAGTGCCAGCACCAACCGGCGCACCACCTCCGCCTGAGCAACGCTCGTCTTGCCAGATGCCTCCCGTTGCGACGGCACATCCACGAAGACAACCGGGCGTTCTGGCGCCAGTACCATCCCCAATGGCTCGCGGGCATCGAGCGCGATATCTAGCAGTGCCGTGCGAGCGGAACCCGCTGTGACCAGTCCGCCATTGTAGAATGCGCGGCTCGGAAAGTCGCAGATAGCGGGATGCATACGATACTGCCGGCGCAGCGCGACCGACGCGTCATCTCCCCAGCGTGCCAGCAATTCTGCGAAGAGCGAGCGTTTCAACCCCCGCTCTGCCGCCTGCGCGCTCACCACCAGGGGCGGCAACTGGCGATCGTCGCCAACCAGCACGAAGCGGCGCGCGAAGCGCAGCGCCCCTAGTAGCGCCGGAACAGTGAGTTGGCTGGCTTCATCCACAATCGCGAGGTCAAAGCGCAACACATCGCCTGTCTCATCAAAGCGTTCGGCGGACCACGTTGCGGTAGTGGTGGCGACGAGTGGCGCACGCAGCAGGCTGGCGCGCAGATTGGCTGGATCGAGCGGGGCCGCTGTGGCTGCCTCCAGGTCAGCCATCAGCCCATCGCGCTTCATCTCCTGCTGTTCGAGCAGTGCCATGCGGGCGCGTTCCGCCAGCCGCTGTCCACGTAGCGACGGCGCGACGCTCAGCTCGTGACCCAGCCGCACAAAATCATCCACGCCCTCCTCGCGCAAACGCAGCAAGACGTTATCGACTGCCTGATTAGTGAACGCCGCGACGAGCACCCG
>DASVOW010000180.1:0-2000 GCA_036383155.1 Ktedonobacterales bacterium | reverse complement strand
CAAAACAGCCGGCACCTATAGCGCACGGCTGAGAGAACACTGCGCTGTAGCCACTCTACCACTGACTACTGGGCGCGAGAGGATGCTGGCGCGCCCCCTCGTGTTGTTTTCGCCTCCATTATAGCGGCTCGTCACGGCAATATCTAGGATGCTGGAGACTATCCCCATCACATGCGGATTATTCGCTGGATTACACCCCTTTGTCGGGCGGCCTATCAGAAATTGATGGGCCACGACTAGCGACTTCGGACGCGAGCTCGGCCTCGACTTCGGCCAGCAGCTTGCGGTCTGCTGCGCTTAGCTCGGCGCTGGCGAGCAGCTCGGGGCGGTGGAGGAGCGTGCGACGGAGCGATTCCTTGCGCCGCCAGCGCGCGACCGCCGCGTGATTGCCACTGAGCAGGATGTCTGGCACACGCCACCCGCGAAACTCCACCGGACGCGTGAACTGCGGGTATTCCAGCAGCCCCGCCGTGTGCGACTCCTCCTCAGTGGAGCCAGGGGCCAGCACACCGGGAAGCAGGCGACTCACGGCGTCCACTATGACAATGGCGGCAAGCTCGCCACCCGTCACCACGAAATCGCCCAGCGAGATCTCGTCCGTAGCCAGATGCTCACGCACGCGCTCGTCGACGCCCTCGTAGTGGCCGCAGAGCAGGGTGATATGCTCGTGGTCTGCCAGCTCACGAGCGACCGCCTGCGTGAAGGTGCGCCCCTGCGGACTGAGCAGAATGATCGGACCGCCCTGATGGACCGACTCGACGGCGGCGAAGATCGGCTCGGGCTTCATCACCATTCCCGCGCCGCCGCCGTAGGGGTAGTCGTCTACGATGTGGTGGCGGTCGGTGGTCCAGTCGCGCGGGTTGTGCAGGGCGATCTCAATGATGCCCTGCACGCGCGCGCGCGCCAGGATGCTCTCGTCAAACGGGCCGTGAAACATCTCAGGAAAGAGCGTGAAAATGTCAAAGCGCATATGCGCCTCCCCTCGTTCAGTCGTGGTGCTGATCGGCCCGGCACCGGCCGGCTCACGTGGTATGTGGGATCACGGGCAGCACGATGTGCGACGGATGCGCCAGGTCCATCAGCACGTGGTTCCGTGCGATGCGTGGCTGCTCGGCGCTTCCCTCCGGCTCACCCGAGTTTGGGTTGACATCAAAATGCGGGAAGTTGCTGCTGGAGATGTCGAGCCGCAGACGGTGCCCCCTAGCGAACATGTTGCTTGTGGGGAATGGCTCGATGGTGATGGCGTATACCTCACCGGGAGTCATCAGCGCAGGCTGCACCCATGAGTCTCGGTAGCGAACCCGCAGAATGCCGTCTGTAATGTTCATTGCGAAACCGTCGGGGTAATCCTCATTTGGGGGATAGACATCGATCAGCTTGGCGGTGAAGTCGGTATCGGGGCAGTCGGATGTGATCCAGAGCTTCACGCTGATTGGCCCCGTCACTTCGAGATCGGCTTCGAGTGGCGGCGTCTGAAACACGAGCACGTCTGGCCGTTGCGCCAGCGGCTGATACGGCTCGCGTGCGCCGAACACGCCGGCATGCTCGCGTTGATCGTATGCGCCCCCCACCATGACGGGAAGCCCTGAGGTGATAGTGCCGCCAATAGAGGGAACTGGATGACGTGGATCGAAGTCATACGCGAGCGCAGCGGCATCCTCTGTGGGAGGCGTCGTATCGAGCCGGCCATCGGCGTGCAGGTAGACGGGCATGTAGACCGTCTCGGGCAAGGGCCAGCCAGCGGCAGCGCGCCAGGAGCCGCCATGATCGAGGCGCCCCTCAGCCGTTCGGCGTCCGCTCCCACCGCCCATCACGAAGATGCGCACCGGTGCTTCATCGTCAACGCCGTTTGGGATCTGTTTCAGCCAGCGGTCAAACCAGCGCAGGCGGAATGCGATGAAATCTTCTGCCAGGTTGCCGTCGAGCGGCGCCGCGCCGCCGAAATCAACGTCGCCAGCGTAGGTGAGGGAGCGGTCGCCGTGTGTCCACGGTCCCATGAT
>DASVOW010000179.1:0-6247 GCA_036383155.1 Ktedonobacterales bacterium | reverse complement strand
GACGACGTTCGAGCTGGCCGCGCGCCTTGCGGACCTCGAAGGCGGCACGCACTGCTTCCTGACGCCGGGCGGCCAGGCTGCGATCTCCCTGATCTACTTCGCGTTCGCGCGTGCGGGCGGCCATGTGCTGCTGCCCGAGAGTGCGTACGGGCCGAATCGCGATCTGGCCGATCGGTTACTCGCACAGCTGGGCATTGCCACCGAATACTACGACCCAATGATCGGCGGCGAGATCCGGACGCTCATTCGCGACAACACCCAGTTGATCTGGTGCGAAAGCCCCGGTTCTGCGACCATGGAAGTGCAAGATGTGCCTGCCATCACGGCTGCCGCCCGCCAGGCCGGCGTCGTCACGGCGCTCGATAACACCTACGCGGCAGGCGTGCTGTTCGACGCCTTCGCGCATGGCGTAAACGTCACGATGCAGGCGCTGACGAAGTATGTGGGCGGGCATAGCGATCTATTGCTGGGCTCTGTCACGGTGCGCGATCCGGATCATTATCAGGCACTCGGGGACGCGCACCAACTGCTGGGGATGGGCGTGTCGCCCGACGACTGCAGCTTGGCGCTTCGTGGGATGCAGACTCTGGCGGTGCGGCTGAAGCAGCTGGAGGATACCACGCTCGCGGTGGCGCGCTGGCTCGCCGAGCAGCCGGAGGTCGAGCTGGTGCTCCATCCGGCGCTTCCCACCTGCCCAGGACACGAGTTCTGGCAGCGCGACTTCACCGGCTCCGCAAGCGTCTTCTCCGTCGTCTTCGCCTCTGACGTGCCAGCGGACGCGATTATCCGCTTCGTCGATCGTCTCAGCCTGTTCAAGATCGGCTACAGCTGGGGCGGGGTGACGAGCCTGGCGATGCCGCACTTCGATCTGAAGCGGAGGTATCGCGCGTATGGAAACCGGCTCGTGCGCTTCAACATTGGCCTCGAAGTCGCCGGTGATCTGATCGCCGATCTAGAGCAGGGGCTCTCTGCGCTTCGCGCGTAAGCCGTGTCATCGCTATTGAGGACCGCGCCATCGATCTAGTTTGATCTAGCACTCATTCCAGAACCTCTCCTGCCAGCACATTTCCAAGCGTTGGCTGTAGGTTGGCGCAAGCTTTGGAGCGTGTTCTACTTACCTCAGGCTCTTGATATCCTCCGCCACCGGCGTCAGATCATTACCAAGCTGATGGCCGCCACCGGCCAGTTCGCGGATGGTTGCCTGCCGAAGCGCTTGTGCATAGAGCGCGAGGTGGGCAACAGGCACCTCTTCGTCATCGCGGCACTGGTAGAGAAAAAGAGGAATGCCTTTCGGCAGTTTATCGCCGAAATCAGCTTGCAGCGTGAGACCTTCGTACTGCCAATTCTTGTCGCCGCCCCAAAATGGCGTGGCGATAAGAAAAATCCCTGCAATATGTCTATTGCCATCACTTTCGGAAAGGAGCTTCAACAGCACTGACGCACCTAAGGAGTGCCCCACCAAAATGACTTCGCCCTCGACTGCAGCCATTTCTTCGTCGATTTGCTGCCCCCATCCAAAGTCTGGCAGGGCTTCATCGGTCCGCATTCTAGGGTAGCGTACTTCGTAAGCCGCTCCCAATACTGCTTGCAACGAAGTGGCCAACTTTGCGTCAGCCTCGTATCCTCCGTTGCCACCGCCCTGGATAAAGAGGATTTGCTGCTTGTTTGTATCTCCAGTCTTCATCGCGCCAGTGCTCCTTCCCACTGCGTAATCATCCCAAGTACGCAGTATTTCGCTCCCGTGTTCATCTTCAAGTTGCGAGAGAGCGCCCGCCCGGAGGAAGAGGATAGATAACCATGCTACTCCGATCCGGCATCCTAAATCATCTGTATGAAGCCGCGCTGGCGCAACCGTTCGAGTATTATGCTCTTGTTCTGTGATTGCCTCCACGTCACCAAAGTGGAGGGGAGTGCGCGGCGTCACGCCCCCAGTGGGCGCTTCACAGGCGCACCGGCGGGGCGTGGATACTGCGGTGAGCAGGGGCGCTCCTGGCGGGCGACGAGCAGCATGCGCCCATCCGCGAGCGCCGGTAGCGTCACGGGTATAGGATCGAGCAGTCGCGCGCCCAGGAGCGCGGCTGCTCGCTGACCGGCGGCGATCTCATCGGAAAGCTCGCCCTTCTTCGGGAATATCAGGGTGGCACCAACGCGGGCAAATGGCGCGCAATATTCGAGGAGCGTAGGCAACGATGCGACGGCGCGCGCGGTCACGGCATCGAAGCGCGCACGATATGCAGGGTTGTGCGCCACCTCCTCGGCGCGACCGGCCAGCGCGTGGGCGTTCGTCAGCCCCAGTTCCGCAATCACCGCTTCCAGAAAACGCACCTTCTTGCCTGTCGCTTCCAGCAGCGTCACATCCCAGTTGGGCAGCGCGATGGCGAGCGGCAGGCCGGGAAAGCCCGCCCCCGCACCGACATCCAGCAGACGCGGCGTTGCACGCGATGGGGTAATGGACTGCAACAGTGGCGCGCAGGTGAGCGAATCGAGGAAGTGGCGCGTGACCACTTCCTCAGGATCGGTGATGGCCGTCAGGTTGATGCGGCTATTCCAGTCGAGCAGCAGCTCTCGGTAGCGCGCAAAGCGCTCGACCTGCTCCGCATCGAGCGTCAGGCCCAGCGCTGCCGCGCCCTCCACCAGCGCAGCCAGGTCGCGCTGATCCTCAACTGACATATTTCTGCTTGCTGCCCAGATAATCGACGAGCAGGTACTCACCCAGGTTTTCAGGGCTGACGTAGAAGGCGCGCCCCTTGTTCACCGTCGCCATCTGGTTGACGAAGTGCTTGAGGTACGGCTCGTCGGCCAGCATGAAGACGTTGATGGTGATGCCGTCTTTCGCGCAGCGCCTCGCTTCGCGCAGCGTCTGCAGCTCGGCCTCCTCCGGTGGTGGCCAGCCGAAGTACCAGCGTCCCCGATCCTGCCACATCGTCGGGCCGCCATCCGTGATCATGATGATCTGTTTGTTGACGCCGCGTGAGTGCGCGAGCAATTGCCGCGCCTGCATCAGCCCCATGATCATGTTTGTGCCCTGCACGTTGTCCCATTCGCTGATCTCGATCAGCTCCTCCGGCGTGTATTCGCGCGCCAGATTGGAGAAGCCCACGAGATGCAGCTGATCGCGCGGGAACTGGCCGCGGATCAGGCTCTCCAGCGCGATGGCGACTTTCTTTGCCGGCTGCCAGAGATCGTTCTGCAGCATGCTAAAGCTCATATCGAGCATCACCACCGTCGCGGATTGCGTCAGATGCTCCGTGCGGTACACCTCGAAGTCCTCGCGCTCCAGGCGGATCGGTGTGCCGGAGCCATTGCGCGAGACGCTGTTCATCAGCGTGCGCTCCAGGTGCAGGTGGAACGGATCGCCAAAGGTGTACGCCTTCGTCTCGTCGGCGCGCTCGCCACCATAGCCGCGCTCAGGCAGGCGGTGCTGGCCGAATGTATCTTTCTGGAGCTGCGAGAAGATGTCTTCGAGGGCTTTCTGGCCGATGCGCCGGATGCCGCGTGAGGTCAGCTCGTAGCGGTCACCGGATCGCTTGATCATGCCCTCCTCTTCGAGCTGCTTGACCAGCGACTGCAGCTCCTGGAGCGCTAGCGCCTCCTCGTCGCCGACCAGATCGCGCATCTTCTCGGGATCGAGGTCGTCGAGATTGCCGGAGCGCCGCGCCTCATGCATCTCGTGTTCGAGATCGTCCATCGACTGCAGCGTGCTCATCAGGTGCATCGCCTCAGCCAGCGAGAGCGGCTGATCGCCGGTCAGGCGAAACTTCGTGCGCGCATCGGAGGGCGCGACCATCTCCAGGTTCATCGCCAGCTCGGCAAGGTCCACACGCAAACGGTCGTCGCCGATCAACTCATCGATCATGCCACGGAGTTGCTCGCGCTGCTCAGGACTCATACTGTCGAGCACAGCCTGCATCGCCATCTGCTGCCGCTGCATCTGCTCCACCAGATCGTCGAGCGAGTTGACCCCTGGGAAGTAGTCGCCGTACTTCTGCATGAAGCTGTCGAAGTCGGGCTCGCCGCCCTCGGCCCGCTCGCGCAGCATCATATTCAGCTCGCGCACCATCTCGCGCATGCGTGCCAGTTCCTCAGGCGACATATTCTGCAGCGCCTGCTGCATGCCCTGGAAATACTGGCTCATCACCTGTTGCTGCATCTGCTGCAACAACTCCTGGAACTCTTCACGTGCCTGCTCGTCCATGAAGTCATAGTCGGTGAGCTGCTTGATCTGGCCCGCGGGATCCTTGGGGAGCTGCTCAAGGAATTGCAGCTTGCGGTTGGCGATATTCTCCAGCATGCGCCGCAGCATCTCAGGGTCCATGCCCTCGGGCGCGCCCGACTCACCAGCCTGGCCCTGCTGCCCGGACTGCCCAGCTTGCCCCTGTTGCCCAGCTTGCCCCTGTTGCCCTTGCTGGCCCGCCTGCTGGCTCTTGCCCTGCTGCTCGCCGCTTGCCTGTGGTGACTGCTGCTCGCCTTGGTCGCCCTGGTCGCCGGATTGCCCATCTGCGGATTGCTGGCCGCCATTGGGCTGCTGGCTGTCGAGGCGGCGCTGGATGCCCTCACGCTCCAGCTGCTTGATATGCTCCAGCTTCTCTTTGATCTCATCCATCACGCCGGACATGTTGTAGCGTTGCTGGCGTTGCTGGCGTTGCTGGCGCAAACGCTGCATCAAGTCTTGCAGGCCCATGCGCTGCTGGCCGTCCTGTCCCGTGAAGCCCTGCTGCATCATGCGTTCGAGGGAGCGGCGTAGGTCGCCGTGCTTGAGATAATCGTCGGAGAGCGCGTCGAGGATGGATTTCGCGTCGAGATCGTCGAGGCGTTGTGTGCCATCCCACCGCGAATAATTGAAGGATTTGCGTGTGCGGAATCGGTCGAACATGGACATGGATGGTAAACCTCTCCCCCAGCCCCTCCCCATGCCGGGGAGGGGAGATCCGCACCCTCACCCCCTTCCGGCGAATGGGAAGAGGGGCATGTGGAGGATGTGGGGTTAGCGGCGATAGCGAGCCTGGCCGGCGACCTCGTCTTTGTTGAGGCGCTTGTTGAGGTGCAGGCCCTCAAGGATGAACTCGACGGCGGAGGCGACGGTGGCAGGATTGCCATGGCCGTTGAGCTTGGCAACCGCAGCCTTGAGGCCGCCGACGCGAGCGAGCTGATTGACATATTCCATCGAGGGTTGCGTATCCGACGCTTGGACGCTCAACCCCTTGTCGAAGCCCGCCACCAATTGGTCAAATTCTGCCACCTCGAAGTAATCGCGGAAGACCTTGACGATCGACTGGCGCACCAGCTTCTCGACAATCTTCTCCTCGCGCGCCTCGCCGATGGTGTCAAGCTCGATCTTGCCAGCGGTGGAGGCGATAACCGCCGAGAGATCGCTGACGCGCGGCACAGCCTGCCGCTCCTTCAGGCGAATAGCACGGCGCACGGCGTTGCTCATGACGTTCTCGTAGTTCGTGATCGAGACACGCACGCTGACGCCCGACTTCTGGCTGATGTCACTGCTGCGCCGCGCCTGATGTGTGAGCTCGGCGACGATCTCTCTCATGAACTGCGGATACGACGTCTCGATGCCCTCTGCCTCGAACGGCGCACTCTCCGACTCCATGATGGCGATCTCGTGCTCGATCTCGCGCGGGTAGTGCGTGCGGATCTCGGAGCCGAGGCGGTCTTTGAGCGGCGTGATGATGCGCCCGCGATTGGTGTAGTCTTCGGGGTTGGCGCTGGCGACGACAAACACGTCGAGCGGCAATCGCACCTTATACCCGCGAATCTGCACGTCACGCTCTTCCATGATGTTGAGCAGGCCCACCTGGATGCGCTCGGCAAGGTCGGGCAGCTCGTTGATGCAGAAGATGCCGCGATGTGTGCGCGGGATCAGTCCGTAGTGGATCGTGAGCTCGTCGGAGAGGTAGCGCCCCTCGGCGACCTTGATCGGATCGACCTCGCCCACCAGATCGGCGATAGTGATATCAGGCGTGGCAAGTTTCTCGCCGTAGCGCCGGTCGCGCCCCACCCAGTGAATCGGCGTGTCGTCGCCCTCCTCGGCGATGCGCGTCTGGCAGGCTTTGCAGATGGGGTTGAAGGGATCGTCGTTGATCTCGCAGCCAACGATCGCCGGCGTCTCCGCGTCGAGCAGGTTGACGAGGCTGCGCGCGATGCGCGTCTTGGCCTGGCCACGCTCGCCAAGCAGCACGATATCCTGCCCCGAGAGAATGGCATTCTCGACCTGAGGAATGACCGTCTCCTCATA
>DASVOW010000178.1:0-10970 GCA_036383155.1 Ktedonobacterales bacterium | reverse complement strand
ACTGAGTGCACGAGGATGCCTGTCAACTCAATAGATGGCGGAGTGGGCTGGTCGATATTGTACACGCAGAAGTCGTCGGCGGCGACTTCGATCAGATCGATGACATCGTCGAGCGCCGATGCGATTGCCGCGATATCCTCGCGATCGAGCGGCGTGACGAAGATGCGATTGAGTTGATCGTAGATGGTGTGCGTCAGATCGTCGCCTTTGTGCTCGATGTCTTTGATCGCTTTCGCCTTCGCCTCGACGTCGGTGTAGTCTTGGAGCATTGCGAGCAGCATTTCGGCACCTCCGCGGGCATTGGCGGCGGCGTCGTCGAACAGCAGGTAGAAGCGATCCTCACGTGGTCGCAAAATTGACATGTATCTCTCCGTCATGCAGTATGCGAGGGTGTAGCAGGTGGTTGTTACTGTTGTGAATCCGTCAATATCTATACCACCAGCGCCAATGCGCTGCAGCTCTGACAATCCATAGTATAGGACGGATGGCTGATGTGCGTTGTTACATCGGAGCGCCCTTGCCGACGGCGATATGATCGGCAAGGGCGTCGGCACAGGCTGCCGAGCAATTTCTCGATCACGTGTTGGGTCACGTCAGGCAGAGAGGCTCACCTGGGAGCGATATGATCAGCGGTCAGCGGGATGTAGTCCGTTCGTGAGCGAGCATTGGGCTTGATGGACAGAGGGGGATGCGCGGAGCCAGGATTGTTGCTCTGGCGCTGGAGATGTTCGAGTAGAGTGGCAAGCACACGTGTGATAGCGCGTACGTTAGCCTCTGAAGCGATAACCGACACCGCGCACTGTTTGCACGAGGGTCGGGTTGGCGGGGTCGTCTTCGATCTTTTCACGCAGCCAGCGCATGTGGACGTCCACGGTGCGGGTGTCGCCGGCATAGTCGTAGCCCCAGACGTGCTGCAGGAGGCGGTCGCGTGTCAGCACCAGTCCTTTGTTGCGCACCATGTAGACGAGCAGATCAAAGAGACGCGCCGGCAGCTCGATCTCGCGCTCGCCGCGATGCACCTCACGTCGATCGACGTCGATGCGCAGGCCGCCAGTAGTGAGGACGCGGCTTTCATTGACGGCCGGCTCGTGCTGGCTCGCGTTGTTGGCGGAGGTCTGCTCGCCGCGGCGGAGCTGCGCACGGATGCGGGCGCGCAGCTCTTTCCAACTGAAGGGCTTGGTGACATAGTCGTCGGCACCAACCTCAAGCCCTACCACTTTGTCGGTCTCCTCGCCGCGCGCCGTCAGCATCAAGATCGGCACAGTCGCCGTCTCAGGCTTGGCGCGCAACTGACGGCAGACATCAAGACCATCGAGCCGGGGAAGCATCAGATCGAGCAATACCAACGAGATGGGGTTCTGACGCGCGATGTCGAGCGCCGTTACACCATCGGCGGCGGTGAGGACTACATAGCCCTCGCCGCGCAAGTTGTATGTGATGAGGTCACGCAGATCGATGTCGTCTTCCACGACGAGGATAATGCGCTGCACAGGTTCGCTCTCTGCTAGGGAAGACATTAGTTTAGTTCCTCGATCTCACCGGAGACCATGTAGATAATGTCCTCGCAGATGTTGGTGACGCGGTCGCCGATGCGCTCCAGGTCGTGCGCGACAAAGAGCAGCGCGGTTCCCTGTGTCACCGTGTTTGGGTCGCGGGTCATCACGCCGAGTAGCTCGGAGAAGATGGCCTTGTATTCATGATCGATCTCGTCGTCTTTCGCGCAGATGTCGCGTGCTGACTGGATGTTGACGTCGATGAACGCCTGGATAGCGGCGCGCACTTGCTCGCGCACCAGCTTGGCCAGCTCGTTCAGGTCGCCGGCGATGGGCAACGGCTCATACTCTTTGATGCGGATGGCCTGCTTGGCGATGCCTACGGCATGGTCGCCCATACGCTCCAACTCGGTGATCACCAGCTGTACGGTGGTCAACTCACGCAGATCGCGGGCAACCGGGGATTGGCGCGCCATGACGCTGATGCAGCGGTTGCGAATGTTGCGCTGCAGCTCGTTTACCGTGACGTCACCGGCGCGCACATCCTCCGCCAGGAGAGTGTCACGCCGGAGGAGCGCCTGCATGGCGCGGGCGATTGCCCCCTCGACGAGCGCCGCCATCTGGATGACGGCTTCCTCGATCTCACGTAGCTCTTGATGGAATGCTTCGCGTGTCAAAGTGATGTCTCCTTGCGCTGTGGCCTATGGAGACGTCCGGCGGCATCAGCCGAAGCGCCCCGTGATGAAATCTTCCGTTCGCTTGTCTTGCGGACGCGAGAAAATCTGCGTGGTCGGCGCGAATTCGATAAGGTTGCCGGAGAGGAAAAATCCAGTATACTGCGAAACGCGACCCGCCTGTTGCAGGTTGTGTGTGACGATGGCGATCGTGTAGCGTTGCTTGAGCTGGTCGATCAGCTCCTCAATCTTGAGGGTGGCGATGGGATCGAGCGCCGAGCACGGCTCATCCATCAGCAGCACTTCCGGTTCGACGGCAAGGGCGCGAGCGATACAGAGCCGCTGCTGCTGACCGCCTGAGAGGCTGAGCGCACTCTGGTTGAGTCGGTCTTTCACCTCGTCCCAGAGAGCGGCGCCACGCAGTGACTTCTCGACGGTCTCGCGCAGCTGCCCCTGACTGTAGCCGCCCTGAACATGCAAGCCATAGGCGACATTCTCGAAGATGGACTTCGGGAAAGGATTGGGGCGTTGGAAGACCATGCCAACGCGCTGGCGCAGACGCACGACATCGGTGCCCGACAGGAGGATGTCTTCGTTGTCGAGCAGCGCCTGGCCGGTCACACGCGCCGTGGGCGTGAGGTCGTGCATGCGGTTGAGCGCGCGCAGGAAGGTGGACTTGCCGCAACCAGACGGCCCCATCAGGGCGGTCACCTGGCGCTCGGGAATCTCGATGCTGACATTCTTGATGGCGTGATTTGTGGCGTAGTAGACATTGAGATCGAGCGTGCGCATCTTCGCGGGGCTGTCGATCTTGGCGATATGTTCCCCTACTGGCAGCGAGGAACTGAGGATATCCTCTTCGCGCGAGCTGCTGCCCGTCATGCTTTGTACCATTGTATGTGAACTCCTTATGCAGCGCCGCCTCTGACCAGCAAGTCGTGCGGCGTGTTGGGATGGATATGTGCGCTGATGTCAACGACTCCCTGAGAGCCGGCGATTGAGCAAGCCAGCCAGGCTGCGAAGGCCGAGGTTGAACATGAGTAACAGGATGATCAACAGGGTGGCCGTGCCATTGGCAAGCTGTGTGGCGTTCTTCGCGACGCCCTCGGCGAGCAGCACATAGAGATGCACGGTCAGCGTGTCGCCGGAGGTGAAGGGATTGAGCGAGAACCAACCGTTGACGGAGCTGCTGGTGCCTGTGGTGAAGATCAGGGCGGCGGTCTCGCCGATCATCTTGCCGGCGGTCAGGATGATGCCCGTCGTCAGGGCTGGAAGTGCAGTCGGGATCATCACCTGCGAGACGGTCTGGAATTTGTTGGCGCCGACAGCGAAGCTGGCCTCACGCAATTCATTGGGCACGCCGCGTAAGGCATCCTCGCTAACGCGCACGAGGAGTGGCAGGTTGAGAATGACGAGCGTCAAGGCACCAGCGATGCGCGAGTAGCCGAACCCGTGATAGCAGAGCGCGCCCCCTGGCAAGCAGATCGGTTTTCCCGTGCCAAAGGCGGTCACGAAGATCAGGAAGCCGAAGAGGCCAAGAATAATCGATGGGATGCCGGCGAGCGTCTCGGTCGCGAACCGGATCACCGTGACAAATGGGCCTTGCCGCGCATACTCGACGAGATAGATCGCCGTCCCCATCGCCAGCGGAACGCAGATGAGCAGCGCCAGGCCGATAATATAGAATGTGTTGAATACCTGTGGGGCGATATTGTCGCCGGTTGCGGTCGTAATAAATTGCCAGGAGACGACGCTGAGACCTTTGAGCAACATATAGAGCACGATGTAGGCGAGCAGCACAACGATACCACTGGCAAGCGCCCACAAGAGGCCTGTCATCACACGGTCCCACACGTGTGCCCGAGCGCGTCGCGCCGCACGGGGGTCTCGTGCGGATTTGGGGGCGGCGATGCGCCCTCGTTCGGCAATTGAGGTCATCGGGTAGCACTCCTCGCGATAGCGCCTGTGACAAGCTCACGCACGCCTTGCATCTTGCTCTTACCCTTGCCCTTGCTCTCGCGCTGGCTCGTGTTGTAGACGCTGCGCGATGAAACCCAGCGGCTGGCGAGAACGAGCATGAACGCGATGAGCAGGAGAATGAACGCAAGTGTCCAGATGGCGTGATAGTTCAGAGAGCCAGTTCTGGCTTCTTTGAAATCGAAGAGCAATTGTACCGTGATCGTGCTAGTAGGTGGGAAGTTCACGTATGGGTAGGTATTGGTGATGCGGATCGGGAAGCTGCCAGAGTTTGAGCCGATGACGAACGAGACGGCAAGTGTCTCACCGATGGCGCGGCCCATTCCTAAGATGACGCCGGTAAAGATGCCCGTCGAGGCGGCGGGAACGAGCGTGCGGGCGATAGTCTGCCAGCGTGTCGCGCCGAGCGCCAGGCTGGCCTCGCGCAAGCCATTGGGTAGCGCGGCCAGAGCGTCAATCGAGAGGGTGGTGACGGTCGGCAGGATCATCACCGTCAGCACGATGGCGGCGGCGATGATGTTGAAGCCGACCGAGTAGAAGTTTCCGGTGATGTAGTTATAGGTGTCGCGAATAAGCGGCACGATCAGTTGCAGGCCAAGAAAGCCAAAGATGATCGATGGGATGCCGGTGAGCAATTCGAGCACGGGCTGCATGATCGATCTGGCCCAGGGGGGCGCGATCTCCGTGACGAAGAGCGCAAGGCCGACACTGAGCGGCGTGGCGAGCAGGACCGCCAGCAGTGTCACCGTGATGCTGCCTGTGATGAGGATCAGCGAGCCGACGGTGCCATCATCGGGAGACCAGTTTGTGCCGAAGAAGAAGGCAAATGGATTGATATGATCTACGGTAAACGTTTGAAATGCGTTCAGGCCGACGAATAGAAAAATTGCGGCGATCGCAGCAATGACCACGACAGCACAGAGTGCGAAGACTCTACTGCTGAGCCACTCCTGTTTGCGCATCCGCACCCCTCCCTGCAGTGATAGTCGCTACGAGAGCCTTGCCATCTACTCTAATTTGCATCATCGAATGTTTGAAACACACCAGCAGGCGTGGCGCAATATTCGCGCCACGCCTACCACCTACCACATGGTATCACGAGTCATGGAAAGCTTGCCTCGGCGATACAGCCGGATAGGTAGCATGAACCGCTAGCTCAGGCTCTCAGGCGCCGGGGCACCAGCCACACTATGCTTCTGGAGCGCGTCGGCTGCAACTGACTTGAGCGGCAGATAGTTCAGCTTGAGCAGGTCGTTTTTCTGGACGGCGTCGCTCGAAATGAACTGCAGGAACGCTTTGGCGGCGCCAGTGGCGGGGCCCTTCGTGTAGGCATGCTCGATGCCCCAGAAGTTGTACTTGCCGACGTTCACATCAGCCGCGGTGGCCTTCGCGTGGTCGATGCAGAGCGGGTTGACGTCGTTTGGGTTGGCGGCGACGAAGCTCAGCGACACATAGCCGATGGAACCAGGCGTGCCCTTGATGGCTGCGAGCAGCGCGCCTGAGGTCTCCTGAGTGAGTGCCTGACCGGTTGCCTCGTCAGTGCCACCAAGCACGTACTTGGTGAACGTCGCACGCGTGCCGGAACTCTTAGGGCGAGTGACCAGCGTAATCGGCAGATTCGGGCCACCGACGGCGCTCCAGTTAGTGACTTGGCCGGTGAAGATCTGCTTGACCTGGGCGCTGGTGAGGTCGCTCACCTGGCCACTGAGACCGGAATTAGTCACAAGAGTGAAGACGACGGCGCCGACCTGATGGTCGGTTAACGTGGCGGCCTGATCGGCGGTGAGCTTCTCAGAGGCGAAGACATCGGACATGCCGATCTGGACGGCGCCGGCGGCGACATCTTTCAGGCCAACGCCGCTACCGTTGGCTGTCACGGTGGTCTGCGTGCCGTTGACGGTGTCGAACGAGGTCTTGGCCGAGCTGAAGAGCGGGGCGAGCGCGGACGAGCCATCAATAGCGAGCTTCTGGCCGGAGAGGTCGTCAACCTTCGTGGCCGTGCCGGTGGTGCTCACGCTGCTGGTAATGTCGGCAGCGGTGACCTTACAGAGTGACGCGCCAGGCGTGTTGCTGCCTGTGCCGGAGCTGGTGGTCGGGGTGCCGCAGGCCGCGAGGGCCACGGTCGAGGCGACAACGATACCAAGGGCGGCCTTGGCAGTGAAAGAGCGGATCGCGTGTAGGCGATCGAGCATAAATCCTCCTCGGAAGACAATGGACACGGGCTCTACAACGTGTTTGCTGCACAACACAGCGGGACAGGATTCTGTGGAGCAGACTCTCGCGTGTCCATGGTGAACTCTACCGCCGCTGCGTTAATCAAGATTTAATGGTGTGTTAAAAGATTGTTAAGCAAGACGTTACTTGCTTGGCTGAAACTGTGGGGTGGACGACGCGCGAGAAGTGCATATGCTTGTGGTGAGGGGGCGCACGTGATACAATAATAGAGAGCGTGGCGCCAGACTCGCCTGGAGTTTGACAGGCACGTTCAATACCGGAGGCGGCAAGAGACCGCAGGAGTATCATGAAGTCTGGAATCCACCCAAATTACGTAGAGGCCACCGTTACCTGCGCGTGTGGCAACACGTTTACCGTAGGAAGCACGAAGCCTGTCCTCAAGGTTGACGTTTGCTCGCAGTGCCACCCCTTCTATACGGGTCAGCAGCGCATTCTGGATACGGCAGGCCGTGTCGAGCGCTTCCGCAGGCGCTTTAACATCGACGAGAACCAGGGATAACATACCCAAAGCGGCGTGTTGCGTACCACATCTTGGTAACGCATGATATAGTGTGAGGCGCGGGCTATACATATGGCCCGCGCCTACTCATAACTTCTTCATACCATGTATCGTGTAGAGCGCATCACTGCGGGGGAGTGCGTGATTCGAGACGTAGGAGGCATTGGCGCATGAAGACGCCCAGACGACCGCGAACTATTCTCTTCCTGATCGCGGATACCGGCGCTGGGCATCGGAGCGCGGCGAACGCCATCAATCGGGCCCTGGAAGTCATCGAGCAGGAGGCAGTCGCCAGTGCCACCGTCGTCGCTACACGGACAGCGGCACACGAAGGCCGGGGCACACATCGCAACTCCGCGCGCGCTCACCACAACCACCGCACCAGCTATACACCTGCTTCCTCATCCGCTACGATACAGACTCAGCCTGCACAACAACTACAACACTCCCCTATGTGGCGCACGGTGATCGTCGATGTCTTCGCCGAATGCAGTCAGTTCCCCTTACGCAATGGCATGTTTTTGTATGGGCCGGCGATCAAGCACAGCCCGCGCCTCTACGGTCAACTCTTCCGTATGACCAATACGGTGGAGCGCTTCGATGCTGCGCGACGGATCGCCCAACCCTTCCTGCGGCAGGGATTGCGACGGCTGATCGAACGCACGCGCCCCGATGTAATTGTCTCGATTCATCCACTGCTCAACCACGTTACGTTGCAGGTGTTGCGCGACATCGGCCTGCGCATCCCGTTCTTGACAGTGGTGACGGATCTGGTCAGCATTCACTGCGCGTGGCTGGCACCAGGCGTGGATGCCTGTGTGGTGCCGACGGAGGCAGGGAAACGGCTCGCACTTGGGTCCGGTGTCGCGCCAAAGCGCATCCACATGCTGGGCATGCCGATTGATCCCAAGTTTGCGCATCAGCCCCAGGATACGCGGGAGGAACGTCGGGCGAGGCTTGGCCTCGACCCCGACAAGCCGGTGGTGTTGGTGGTGGGAGGCGGCGAGGGCGCGGGCGGACTGGCCGAAGCAGCGGTCGCATTGGGGTCAGCGCGCTTGCCGGCACAGCTCGTCGTGATCACAGGACGCAATCAGCAGTTGCGCGCCAGGCTGGAACGCCAGAGAACGCGCTTCAAGACGCCGGTGCATGTGGAGGGGTTCGTCCACAATATGCCCGATTTTATGTGGGCGGCTGATGTGATCGTGACGAAGGCCGGACCGGGATCAATTAGCGAGGCGATGGCCTGCGAGCTGCCCATCGCGCTGACCGGCGCGGTGCCCGGCCAGGAAGAGGGCAATATCGACTATGTGCTCGACAATGGCCTGGGAGAGCTTGCCACCTCGCCAGGTGAACTTGTCGCTACGCTGCGGGCGCTGCTCAATCCGAATAATTCGAGCCTCGCAAAGATGCGCGAGCGAGTGCGCGCGCTGAGCCATCCCACTGCATCATTCGACATCGGCAAGCTGATTCTTTCCTATCTGCCGCCCGCCAATGCACCATCGGTCTGGGAGAGTCTGCGCCATCGCTCGACCGCGCGCATACAGCGGATTGGACGGAGGCGCACTGGCCTGACGGTCCGGCCACCGTTCCCGCGCGATCTGCTTCCACGTCTCACCGGCGCCGCGGCGCACGCGCGCCGTACGCCGCGGCGCCTTATCTCCATGCGCCCTTTGAGCCTGCGACGCAGTCCGTTGGGCAGCGTCACACGCTATCGCCTGCTCGAGTTGACGAATTTGGCGAGCGTGCGTTCCCTTCTAAGGAGAACTGGTGGTGAAAACCTACAACTATGGCGGTCAGGCGGTCATCGAGGGCGTTATGATGCGTGGCCGGCACGCCGCAGCGGTGGCGATTAGGCGCGAGGCCGGCGATATCCTGGTGCATGAAGAACAGATCAACCCACATTTGGCAGGTAGCATCTGGCAATGGCCCTTCATGCGGGGCCTGGCGCTGCTCTGGGATATGTTGATCCTGGGGACGCGCATGATGATGTTTGCGGCGAACGTCTCAATACAGTCGCTCCAGGCTGCCGAGGCGGCGGGGAGCGCGAAGAGCGACGACGGAGCTGCGCTGACAGCAGCCGGCGGGGCATCGCTCGCTACCGGCCTCAGCGCTGCCCGAGCTAGCGGCGCCACAGTACAGACGCTCCCCACAGTGAAGGATGCATCGGCGGCGGATATGGCGGGGATCGGTGGCACAGGGCTCGCCTTTACGCTGCTCTTCTCCATCGCCTTCGCCGTGGCACTGTTCTTCCTGCTACCATTGGCTGTTGTACGGCTGGGGCATGCGTGGCTTGGCGATGGGCTGCTCAGTCTGGCGGCGGAAGGTGCGGTGCGGCTGGCGATCCTGATAGGCTATTTGTACGCCATCGGTCGCATGCCAAGCGTGCAGCGTGTCTTCGAATATCATGGCGCAGAGCACAAGACCATCAATGCCTATGAAGCCGGGAATCCACTGGATGTCGAGCATGTACGCGCCGCGTCGAAGGTGCATACGCGCTGTGGCACGGGATTCCTGTTGATTGTCGTTGTGCTGTCGATCTTCGTTTTTGCGCTGATCGGTCACCCGCCGTTGCCGCTGCTGGTGCTCTCGCGCATCGTGCTTGTGCCAGTGATCGCTTCTATCGCGTATGAGTTGATGCGGCTGGGCGCGGCAAATTATCGCTACCGTGTGGTACGCTGGCTGATGACGCCAAGTCTCGCGCTGCAGGGATTGACCACACGCGAGCCGGATGCCAGCCAGATTGAGTGCGCTATCGTCGCGCTGGAGCGCGTGCTGCGCCGTGACGGCATCAATGTCGCCGTGCGGGTGGCATAGTGCGTGCCAGTTTCGTCTGATGTCTGCTGTCGTCCGCCGCCGGAGGCCTCATGTCTACACCGTCTACGCCGTCTACACCTGCTCAGAATCCCCTCGATACATCCAACCTACCCGTGGATGGCGCGCTGCCGGTGGAGTCGCCGCGTGAGATAGACGCCGAGAGCGAGGAGCAGAAACCTGCGCTGCCGCCTGAACTAAGCGGCAAGGCGTTTCTGCGCAAGGGACTAGCACGTTGGGCCGCCAGCGGGGTTCTGCGGGTGGGCTATCGCGCGTGGACGCGCGTCGCCGCCCATGCCTTTCCCGAAGATACACGACGGGCAGCGCTGGCATCGGCGGCCGGCATTCCACTGCCCGACCGGCTGAATATGAGCTGGGTCACGCCGCAACTAGCTGTCGGCGGGCGCATCCACCCCGATGATATTCATCGCCTCGCAACATCGGGCGTGACGCGCGTGGTCGATACACGCGCGGAGCATAAGGACGATGAGCAAGCACTCGCGCAGGAAGGCATCGGGCTACTCTACCTGCCGACACCGGATACCTTTCCGTTGACTGTCGAGCAGCTTGAGGAGGGATCGGCGTGGATCAATCGCCAGATCGATGACAACCAGCGCGTGATAATCCACTGCGAGCATGGCGTGGGGCGTAGCGTGCTGCTGACGGCGGCAAGCCTGGTGGGGCGGGGGATGTCGGCGCACGACGCGCTGGCCCTGATACAGCGCAAACGCTGGCAAGCGGCACCGAATCACCGTCAGATACGGCGCCTGCAGGAGTTTGAGCGGGCGGTACGCGGCAGGGGCAAATAAATCTTCATCGAAATACATCTCCATTAGGTGTAGGCAAACTGTCTTGATCCACGTCATAGGGATGGGATAGTGGCGATGGAGATAGGTGCAGTAGACAGAAGCAGGAAGTAGCGTATGAAGCGGGCTGGGCGAACGGGACGGATCTGGGTGTCTTCATTCCTCGTGGGGGTGATCGTGCTGCTGGCGGCGTGTAGCCAGCAGGGGAGTAGTACAGGCGCGCGCCCTACGGGGTCGCCCACGGCAACGCCGACAACGGGCGCCGCGGACAGCAGCCAGGATTGGGTGCGCTTTGGCTTCGATGCGTCGCGTAGCGGCGTGAATGCTGGCGAGGCGGCGCTTACGCCTGGAAACATGGGGCGGCTGCACCGACTGTGGCAGGTGAAGCTGCCGGGGGTAGCGGATTCTTCACCGATCTTGCTGCATGGGTTGGCGCTGCCCGATGGCTCGACGCGCGATGTGCTCTATGTGACAA
>DASVOW010000177.1:0-1782 GCA_036383155.1 Ktedonobacterales bacterium | reverse complement strand
GAGCTCAGAAACGGCTGGCACCCCCTTGTGCCGCCGGGCACCAGATAACGACCGCGATACAGATGTATCTTTGTGGCCGGGCGACCACCTGCGAACCGGTCGCGTCAGTCATTGGCGTGCGTCACGGCCATTATATGCAGTGCGGTGCCGCTTTTTCTAGCAGTCAAGAACGACCTTATCCCCCAAGAGTCCTAGCTTCATCGGATACGATAGGCTCTCGACTTATAACGTTCGTTCGCCACAAGTATCCATAACAAGCGCCATTCGTTCAAGCGTCCGTTATGTCATATCGGCGGCTGCACGTATGTAAATTTTGACGCTCAACACTGAGAAGAGGGACGATCCGCTCTTCCAAAAGTACCACCGACAAGCCGGTGCGCCCGGTATACAGGATGTGGCCAGGAGTGGACTACAGTGTCTTCTCTATGCGGTCAGCCGGCAGTTGTCTGAGGCGGAGATTGATTGGAGGAGGCGGGGGCTGTGGGTTTGGACGTAGCCATCTCCTCCTGGGAGCTATTGGACGCCTCGTGTAGCTCAGGCGGGTTGTATTGTGGCAGGCGCATCTCGGCACGGATACGGCGGATGCCGTGGTAGACCATGATGGGCTCAAGTCCGAGGGAGGTGGCGATATGCTTGTGTATGCCGATGGGTGGGATGGGCAGCAGTGGCTCATAGGCTGCGCGGATGTGCGCGAGATCCTCGTCGCTGCTACTAAATGCCTGTAGCTCCCACCAGCTTGGCAATTGGAGGCGGGTGCGCACGTCCTGCACGACGCGCCTGACAGCGGCCTTGGGAATGTGCAGCTCGTCGGCGATCTGTGTGCGGATGCCGTCGAATTCGACCGGCTGGGCCAGCTCGAGGTAGCGCTCCTCGATCTGCGCACGGAGCTCGTCGGTGAGCTTGAAGGGCGGCGTGGGGGGCTTGCGTTCCTTGGGCTGCGGGGCGGGGTTGGGCTGCGGGGCGGGCTTGGGCTGGCGCGGCGGCTGAGTGTGCGCGGCGGCCTGGGGCTCCTGTTTATCGTGCTTGTCGTGTTTGTCGTGGGTGGGGTGTGCGGGTGCCGCAGTTGTGCCAGTTGAAGGGCGCTGGTGGGTGGCATGCTTGGGCTGGACGGCGGAAGCGCTACTGGTGCTGTGGTCCGTATCGGCTGGTGGGGTGGCTGGCGCCATTCCAGGTACGAGGATGCCCGCGCCGGGTCCGACGATCTTGGGTTGGTGCGGTTGCTTTGCCGGTGCGGCGGCCGGCTTTGGCTCTTGTGTCTTGCCTGCGGCGCGTGCCTGACGTTCTTTGATCTCACAGTTGGTGCAGAGTGTTTGTTTGGCGCTTGCCGATTTGAATTGCTTGCCGCACCGTGCGCAGCGCATCTTTACCTTGCCGCTCATCTCGCACTCCTCCTGAATGAGACCTGATATTTCACACGCGGGATAGCATGGCGTGTATCTCTGAGTATAGGGTGTGCCGTGGGCGGCGTCAACGCGGCGAACAGAGATGAGGCAAGCGCGTTGGCGTGGTGCGGGCCATCGGTTGAAACCGCGCCTGAAGGCTTCGCTGCGCTCAGCCGCGAAACCTGCCTCCGCAGGTTAAGGTTTGGCGAGTGGGTTGCCGATTGAGGGCGGTGACGTTGCCGGAGGATTGCCGGAATTGTTGCCGTTTTTGCCGGGAATTTGATTTTTGATCCGGTGCGATGTCGCTTGTGCCTGAATTTCAGGGTACTTGTCGTTGATCGAGCTTGCCGGAGTCGTTGCCGGAGTTGCCGGAGAGGTTGCCGGTGGTGCGGGCCGACGG
>DASVOW010000176.1:0-5474 GCA_036383155.1 Ktedonobacterales bacterium | reverse complement strand
TCCCGTGCTGCGCTATCGCACGAAAGATATGGTGGTGCGGGTGCCGCATATCAATTGTACGTGCGGGCGCACGGGCGACCTTTACGATGGCGGTATCCGCGGGCGCTGGGATGACATGAAGCTGATTCGCGGCACGAACGTTTATCCGCGCGCAGTGGAGGCGATTGTCCGCGAGTACGACGCCATCGACGAGTTCCAGATCTACATCTGGCGCAACGATATCCGCGATGAGATCACGATCAAGGTCGAGCTGAAGCCGGGGCGCGAGGCGGAGTGGCCAGCGCTTGGCGAGGAGCTGGCGCGGGTGCTCGCCCATGCGCATGAGAACTTGCACTTCCTGGTGGAGCTGATGGAGCCAGGAACGCTGCCACGCTTCGAGCTGAAGGCGAAGCGGTTGGTGGACGCGCGCCCGACGGCGGTCTACCACCAGTAGGGCGCGGGCTGCCTCGTGCCTGAACAGACGGGCATGATTGTGCGAAAGCATGTGCGTGCGCAAGGCGCGCTACGTCGCGCGAGATCGGGATTCGTGAACGTACGGGAGGGAATTATGGTGGATACTGACTTGCTGGGCAACCAGATGACAGCGGCTGAGAAAGACGTGTTGGCGGCCTATGAGGCGCTGAAGGCGCTGGCGAGGCGGCAGGACCTGCCACCGTGCGCGGCGCGCAATGTGCGCAAGGCGCTCGCGTCTATGTGGCAGGCGACGAATGACCTCGATCTACAATTCGAGCAACTCTACGACGTTGGGGTGTAGTGTCTTTAGCGCAGCCTGGCTCATCTGACTGGCCCGGCTGATGGCACTTTACGTCGCTGCGGCGCGGCACTTTACCTAGCAGTCAACGGGTGATAGTGAACGTCGTGCTCTGGGTGGTTATCTGGCCTGACGACTTGGCGGTCACGGTTGCGGTGGCTGTGCCAGCGCAGGAGGTGGTGACAGTCCAGCGCCAGGTATGGTCGCCGCTGCCGTCCGCATGCGCAGTGCCCTGCACGCTTTTGCCTCCAGCAAAACTGCCGTCGCAGTATTGCACGCGGAGCGTGAGGACGGCGTTTGGCTGCGTGTGCACACATACCTCGCCCGTTCCGCCAATGGCGCCACTCGCGCAGGTGAAGGCAATCGTGAACGGCGGCACTGGCGTCGCGGTCGCGGCTGCTGGGGAAGATGTAGTGGTGGGCGTGGCGAGCGACGCCGACGGTGACGCGGTCCCATTGCCAGTCAGATTGCTGCCCCCGCCGTTGGGACCGATATGTGACGTACCTGGCTGGAAGGCGAGGTTGAGGGCGGCGACGCCGAGGAGCGAGCAGAGCACGAAGGCGCATGCGACGCCCACTGCGATGCCCACCTGTAAGCGGCGAGAGGCCGAGCGAAATCGCGACCAGAGTGTACTGGGCGGTTGCTCAGGGGAATCATACTCATCGTGAGCCGGCAAGTCGAAAGCCGACTTGTCCCATGCTGTTGTCGGCTGCTCATCGTCTAGAGCACTCGGTGGCGCGAAGGGTGCGGCATTGCGGGGGCGATCCTGCGGAAGTGGAGACTCCTCAGGCAGGGGCGGCCACTTCGGCAGGGGCGGCAAGGGTTGCCAGTCCATCCGTTGTGACGTCTTCTCCTGGGGTGGCGACGCCTCATGGGTCAGCCATGCGTCGGATGCTTGTTTCGATTGCTGCCCCTGCTGCCAGGTCTGGCCCAACGTTGTAGGACGTGGCTTCGTGAACCATGTCCGGCGCCGCTTTCTTGGCTCGCGGTCCATCTTCCCCTACTTCCTCACCACCGCACACCGCGGCTCGAATTGAACCTACCACGATGATGCGCCAGGGCGCGACAGGGAGCCGACATTATAGCCCATCCGTCCCAGGGCGGACGGTGTGCGGAGAGGGACATTGCCGACACGACGTGCTACTGCTGACCGCGCTCAAGCTCTGCGCGAGTGAAGCCGCCCGCAACGACACCATTATTGGCAGGGCAACCGTCGTCTATGCCGATAGTGCTGCGCTCAAGAGCCGTATGCCTTCAGGCTACTCGCTGAGAATCTTGTCTGCCCATTCGATGAGTTGCACCAGCGTCTGTGGTGTGGCGAAGGTAGCATTCTTGCCTACAAGGTCGTCTTCCAGGACCCCACGGGCCCGCGAGCACGCCGTTCAGATGTGGAGCGCGACGCCCAAGTCGACAGTGTGCGTGAGCGTGTCGCGCAGCGGCGGCCAGCCTACTGGGACGATCGCATCAGCCACTGGAGCGCGCATCACATTGACCGCCTCGCCCAGCAGGAAGATCTGCACCTCATGTCCTGCCTCAGCCAGTGCGTTGGCATGGAGGAAGGCGAAGGCCGCTTTTGTAGGATCGTCCGAGCCCCATGCACTCTTGATCAGGATGCGTCCCATTGGTCACCTCTCCAACGTGCTCAGTTACTCCGCCTCGCGCATAGAGCGTGGCATATCGACCGGCACCTCTCTTGATTCGGCGTCGCGTAAATGGACTCGCATCACCAGAAGCACGGATTGCTGATTCACCGCTCTCATGCCTGGCGGAGCCTCCCGACCAGTATACACCAGGCAGTCTCTTGACGCGATCACGAGCAGCAAGAGCCGCTTTCGTGTGGCCCATGTGCGAGTTGAACCGTGAGACTGCAGTCGCAGTTGCCAGAGCCCGCCGTGATGATGGACGTGGATAGGCTTAGCTGTACAGGGGATGGCGACTCAGCCGCAGGATAAACACCAACACACGTGGAATCTTCATTCAAATTAGGTTATAGTCGTTGCATCAGTTACGCACCTCCTTCTGCTTTTCGCTTCACACGTGTTGTCGCTTCATAGTCCGTCGCGCAAGTCTGCGTTCGTCATTCTGATGTCGCATCGCCGCGGCACGAGGAGGACTCGCAATGTTGCAGCTTCAGGATGTCACGATAACCTATCAGCGCATCGTTCCCGCCGTGCATGGTGTTTTACTCGAGGTGCCTGACCAGCAGATTGTCGCGCTGATCCAGGATGGCCAACGGACAGGCCGGTTCATGTCCGATCTGCCCGATACGTGGTGGTGAGGCCTTGAGCGCGGAGACTAACCGGCGGTTTCAGCAAGGCATCAGAAGGGAATGGAGATCATGGATTTCAGCCTTACCGATGAGCAACGCATGATTCAACGCACCGTGCGCGACTTCGTCACACGCGAGTTGCTGCCGCTGGAAGGCGAGGTGCTGCGCCGCGAGCGTGAGGGGCAGGTAGGCATCACCCGCGCACAATTGCGTGAGCTGCAGTTACGCGCCAAAGACTACGGCTTCTGGGGGATCAACACGCCGGAGGAATATGGCGGGGTGAATCTGGGGCCGGTCATGCTGGCGCTGGTGATGATGGAGCTGGCACGCACCTTCATTCCCTTTGTGTTCGGCGGGTCAGCCGATAACATTCTCTATTATTGCAATGACGAGCAGAAGCAGCGCTATCTGCTGCCTACCATCGCGGGGGAGCGCATCTCGTGCTTCGCGCTGACCGAGCCAGGCGCCGGGTCGGATGCGGCGAATATTCAGATGACGGCGGTGCAGGACGGCGACCATTGGGTGCTGAACGGCGAGAAGACCTTTATCACCAACGGGAATGATGCCGACTTTGCGATGGTTTTTGCCGTGACCGACAAAGACAAGGGCGCGCGGGGCGGCATCACCTGTTTTCTGGTGGACCGGGAGATGGGCTGGCAGTCAAGCTACATTCCTACTATGGGCGAATGGGGACCGGCGGCACTCTCCTTTGCGGATGTGCGCGTGCCGGCCAGTAATGTGCTGGGCGAGGTGGGGCAGGGCTTCCGCCTGGGCATGCAGTGGATCGGCCAGGGGCGCTGGATCTATGCCGCCCGCGCCGTCGGGGCAGCGGAGCGCCTGTTGCAGATGGCGCTCGATCATGCCAATACACGTGTTACCTTCGGCGCGCCGATCGGCGAGCGCCAGTCGATCCAGTGGATGATCGCTGATTCTGAAGTGGAGATTGAGGCGGCGAAGTGGCTTGCATTCCATGCAGCGTGGATGGCTGAGCAGGGACAGGACACGCGTCATGCCGCCGCCATAGCCAAGCTGCATGGCGCGACAATGGCGAACCGTGTCGTCGATCGGGTGATGCAGATTCACGGAGGCATGGGGTACACCCGAGAGTTACCCATCGAGCGGTGGTATCGCGAGATGCGCGTCTGGCGCATCTTCGAGGGCACGGATGAGATCCAGCATTTCATCATCGCGCGCGATCTGCTGCGTGGCTACACCAAAATTGGGGAGCTGCTTTGAGGAGAGCGGGCTCCCCCACTCCCCAATCAGCAAGCTACATTCAGCAACTGCCAGCCAGCCAAGCTCGATGTCGATTGGGATGTCGACTGGATCGTGGATGATCGGGAACGAATGTGAGGTGATGACGCATGACCTACCGCAGTGACGTCGTGGGAAGCCTGCTCAGGCCTCCGGATCTTTTAGATGCGCGGGCGCAGCTTGAGGCGGAAGAGTTGACCCCAGCGGAGTTCAAAGCCATCGAGGACAGCGCCGTGCGTGAGGCTATCGCCCTGCAAGAGGCGGCCGGCCTCGATGTCATTACCGACGGCGAGCAGCGGCGCTATGCCTTCTATGGGCATCTCGTGGAGTCGCTCGACGGATTCGACAAGTTCGGAGGCTGGGCGATTCCGTTCCGCGACGAGAGCGGCGAGCAATTAGTGCTCAAACGGCCGGTAGTGGTCGAGCGGTTGAGCTGGAAGCGGAGCATGTGTGCGGAGGAATGGGTGTTTCTACGCGCAGTCGCAGGACGTCCGGGGAAGGTGACGATGCTCAGCGCCCAGCAGGCGGCCGCGTACTATGATCCGGAAAAGTCGAAGTCGGCGTATCCGACCCGCGACGCCTACCTGGCCGATATCGTCGACTTCTCACGGCGCGAGATTGATGAGCTGGTGCGTCTGGGCTGTACGTACATTCAGATCGACGCGCCGCAGTATGCCGCGCTGCTCGATCCCCAGATGCGCGAGGGCTACCGTCAGCGCGGCGCAGACCCTGATGCGATGATTGACCGATGCATCGAGATGGACAACGCGATGATCGCTGGGCATCCCGGTGTGACGTTCGCCATCCACATCTGCCGGGGAAACAACCAGAGCAAGTTCTATGCGAGCGGTGATTACGAGCCGATCTCGCGTATCTTTTCGCAGACCCACTTCCAGCGTTTCCTACTCGAGTATGACGATGCGCGCTCGGGCGGGTTCGAGCCGCTCCGGCATGTGCCGGAAGACCGTACCGTCGTGCTGGGGCTGGTGTCCACAAAGAAGCCGCAGATGGAATCCGCGGATGAACTGCGACGCCGTGTCGCGGAGGCGTCACGCTACGTCCCGCTGGACCGCCTCGCTCTCAGCCCCCAATGTGGATTCGCTTCAACGATGGAGGGTAACCGCATCTCGATGGAGGATCAGCGGCGCAAACTGGAACTGGTGGCCGGCGTGGCGCGCGACGTGTGGGGCGAGAGCTAGC
>DASVOW010000175.1:0-7951 GCA_036383155.1 Ktedonobacterales bacterium | reverse complement strand
GTAGCAACACTGGCTATCGGGATTTGACAGGCCCCCGACGGCATAGTTATAATCATTTGGTACACTGCGTGGAAAGGTTTGGAAGTATACACCATGAAGCGAACCTGGCAGCCAAAACGCATCCCGCGAAAGCGTGAGCATGGCTTTATGAAGCGGATGTTCACGCGCAACGGGCGCAAGGTGCTGAAGGCACGCCGCCTCAAGGGCCGCTGGCGCTTGACCGTTGTCTAAAGTCATCCTTCATCTCGCGTAAGTGCGTCTCGCGCTGGTTTCCGCCTGCTGGTGTTACCTCAGGCCCCCCGCGAGACGCACTTTGCGTGCATGCGGACATGTGCGCGTCACATACGCTGTTGCTGTTGAAGCGACCTCATCTCACTGAGTCGCCCTATATACGATAAGTGGTACGTGAAACAGGATCCGCAAGCCGAACGTATATCCGAGCAGGGACGGTTTCGCCGGAACCAGCGTCTCCGCTCGTCGCGCGACTTTGGGCGCGTGCGGCGCAGAGGTCGCAGGGTCAGCGGACCAACGCTCGCCCTTAGCTACGCGCGCCAGAGCGCCGAGGTACGCGGCATCACCAGGGTAGGCTTCTCGGTGAGCAAGCGTGTCGGTGACGCGGTCGTGCGCAACCGGGTCAAGCGGCGCCTGCGTGAGATAGTGCGACGATGCCTGCCACGGGTTATGCCGGGCTGGGATCTGATTCTCACACCTACGGCCGCGGCCGCCCAGGCAGACTATGCAGCACTCGCTGGCGAGATCGACGAGCTACTCATACGCGCTGGCCTGTGGAATGCAGACCAGACCCATGAGCCATGCGCGTCGCGCGCACCCGGCGGCTTAGCCAACCAAAATACTGTTCCCGACGCTCCCGCTGACACACAGCAGGAGTCGTCTTCCAAATCAACCTGAGCCAACCAGACATGAGAATCGACTGACATCGTGACATCGCGCGCGGACCGAGGCAGAGCATGAAGTACCTTGGCATGGGCCTAATTCGTCTGTATCAGAGAACATTTTCCGTCATACTGCCATCGAGCTGCCGCTTCACTCCATCCTGCTCGCAGTATGGCTACGAGGCTATCGAGAAGTATGGCCTCTTCCAGGGCGGCTGGATGGCGATCAAACGCATCGGGCGCTGCCACCCGTTCTATCATGGCAATCTTTATGACCCCGTCCCGTAGAGCGGGATGGATGGCGGCTTCGCGCGAAGCGTAGGGACGTGATGCGCGACTGCCAGGGGGAGGATATATTCTGTGGGCGGTATTGCACAGCTGTTCGGCACGCTTTTCGGGCCGATTGGCACACTCTTTCACATCTTTTTCTACCAGCCGGTCTTCAACCTGCTCATGCTCATCTACGGCGGGCTCGGCAGCTTTGCGCTCTCAGTCGTCATCCTGACGCTTATCATCCGCACCTGCCTTATCCCGCTGACGCGCAAGCAGCTCCGGTCGAGCCGTGAGATGCAGGCGCTCGCGCCCAAGCTCAATGAGCTGAAAGCGCAGTATCGCAATGATCCGCAGGGCATGATGGCGGCGCAGCAGGCCCTCTACAAAGAGCATGGTGTCAGTCCAATGGCGGGATGTCTGCCGCTGCTGATCCAGATGCCGTTCCTGTACGCGCTATATTACTCATTCTATACCGTCATCAACGCCATCAACGCCAACCATGGTGCAGGCAACCTCAATCTCATCAACAAAGACATCTATCCCTTCCTGCCCAAGCTGACGCAATTGCCCGATCTGCACTTCTTCTGGACGAATCTCGGCCATGCCGACCCGATGCACATCCTGCCGATCCTGGCCGCCATTCTGACGCTGATCCAGCTCCGCATGGCAATGCCAGTGCGCAAGAAGACCCCTGGCAGCCCGCAGGACCCAACCGCCCAGGCCACCCAGACGACCATGTATATCATGCCGGCGATGACGCTCTTCATCGGCTGGACCTTCCCATCAGGCCTGGCACTCTACTGGGTAATCACGACCCTCTTCTCGGCGCTGCAGCAATACTTCATCGCCGGCTGGGGCTCGCTCTTCGTCGGCATCCCCGGCCTGGAGCATCTGGTACCGGAGCCCAAACAGCCACCGGTGCTTGCCACAGCGACCACCTCACGCGCTGGTGGCGCCGGTGCCCGCGCCCTCACCGCGCCCGCCCAGACACCGCCCGCCGAAGGTGGCATACGCGGCCTCTTCAAGCAGGTCCGCGACACAATGGCGGCTGCGCAATCGCAAGCCGCTAGCCAGACGGAAGCACGTCGCGCTGAGAAGCAAGGCGGCACTGGAGAGGCGTCAGCCGAAGAGAAGCCGTTCGGCGTCGAGCGTGAGGCAGGCGCTAGCTCACAAGCACGGCGTGAGCGCCGCCAGCGCCCTGCCAAAGCCGGACCGATCCTGGTCAAGCCGTCCGCCCAGCCTAGCGGTGAGTTGCCCGAGCAGGCAATTGAGCGCGAGGGCAAAGATACAGCGCCTGTTGAAAGCGATGTTCTGCCGGAGGTCGCCATCCAACGCGACGCCACCTCCAACGGCAATAAGACGAATGGCACAAACGGTACAAACGGTACAAGCGGACAGCGAACGCCCGGTAAGCCTGGTGGCGCTCAAGCGGCAAATGGAGCGCGCAAGGGCGGATCTGGCGGCGGCTCCGGTGGCAAAAGCGGATCATCCGCCCAACGCCCCCGCGGCGGACGTCCGAAAGGGAGTAGATAACGGTGGAGAGCGTCGAAGCCTCTGGTAAGTCAATTGAGGATGCCATCCTGCAAGCTCTCGCTCGGCTCGGACGCAACCGCGACGAAGTCGAGATTATGGTGCTGCAAGAGCCAAGCCGTGGCACGCGCGGCATGGGCGCGCGTGCGGCTCGCGTGCGCGTCTTCGTCAAGCAGCAGCGACAGGCGCGTCCCGCCGCTGGCGTCGTCACGCCGGACATGGCCGACGAATTACTCGAAGACGACATGCTTGACGAGGAATCTAGCAACGGTTTCGCCAGCGGCGAGCTACCAGAGTTCGTCGAAGAAGAAGCGCAGGGCGAGTACGGCTCTCCGGCATTTGCCGGCGACGAGGCGGCGGAAGAGCTTGAGCCGCTCACCACAGCCCCTCTGCGTGACCTCTTGCCCGAGGATGCCAGCATCGAGGAATTCGCCGTCGCCGCGCTGGAATTGATCTTGGGCCATATGAATGTGCGCGCCGAGGTGGAGGTGGCTGAAGCCCTCAACGAGGAAGATCCCCTCATCCTCAACATTCGCAGCGAGGATCCCGCCTTGCTGAGCATGCTCATCGGGCGGCGGGGCGAGACGCTGGCTTCGCTCCAACTCCTGGTGAGCCTGATCGTCTCCAAGCAGGTCGGCTCGCGAGAGCGCATCATTGTGGATGCCGAGAGCTACCGTGAGCGTCGTGAGCAGAATTTGCGCGCGATGGCTGAGCGCATCGCCCAGCAAGTGCGCCGCTCCGGCAATCCAGTGACACTCGAAGCGATGCCCCCCAGCGAGCGCCGCATCATCCACATGACGCTCTCCGAGGACATCGACATCTCCACCGAGAGCACCGGCGAAGGCGACCAGCGCCGCGTCGTCGTCTCGTTGAAGCGCCCCGCCCGCGCCTGACCCGCCCGAGATCGATATCCCTTCTCCCTGCCGCCTACCTCTTCCCCGCTGGGGATAGAGAGTAGGCGCACATGTATCCTCCATGTAGGATGGGATTGAGCTCTTCACACATCCCAGAAGGTGGCCGTATGGCGCAGATATCACAGCCCCAGGTCGCACCCGAGTTCCTCGTCATCGGACATGTCACACGCGACCTCCTGCCCAATGGCCGCTGGCGCCTCGGCGGCACGGTGACATTCGCCGCACTCGCCGCCCAGCGCCTCGGCATGCGCGCGGCGACCGTCACAAGCGCTCCACCTGATGTCATCGAAGCGCTCCAGCGCCTCGCGCCTGATATCCTCATCGCCGCCGTGCCATCCCCCGATGCCACCACCTTCGAGAACATCTATCAGGGCTCAATCCGCAGCCAGTATCTCCGTGGCCGCGCCACCCTACTGACACTCGACCACGTGCCGGTTGCCTGGCGCTCCGCGCCGGTGGTGCTGCTCGCTCCGCTCGCCCAAGAAGTCGATCCCCAGCTCATTACATCCTTCCCGCAGTCCCTGGTCGCGGCGACACCGCAGGGCTGGCTGCGCCGCTGGAACGACGACGGCTTCGTCATGCCGGGAGCGCTTGATGCCGCTGTCGACGCCGCGATTCCTTCGCTCCACGCGCTTATCCTGAGCCGCGAGGATCTCCTCCCCCCGCCCGGGCATGAAGCGCTTGGCCACTACACACCTGCCGGAGCTGACACACAGATCGCCGCCTGGGCGCGCGTCATACCCATCGTGGCGGTCACCCGTAGCGCGGATGGCGCGCTGCTGCTGCTCCAGGGCCATGATCCAGAAGTCTTCTCCGGCTATCCTGCCCGTGAGGTGGATCCCACCGGCGCGGGCGATGTCTTTGCCACGGCGTTCCTCTGCCACCTGTATACCACCGGCGACCCACGTGCCGCCGCCGATTTCGCCAATCGCGTCGCCGCCATCTCCGTCGAGCACACAGGCGCCAGCGGCATCCCCACACAGGCCGAGGTCACCGCCCGCTTCGGCTAACCAGCCGTATCCCAGACCTCCTGGTGCCCTCTGCGCTTACCACCCATGCTGCCTGCGTAGCCCTCGCGAAGCGCGGCTGCAGTTTCCGCATCGGCCGGAAAGAACGACTCGATGGCAAGCTCCTCGACGGTGATATCGAGTGGCGTGCCAAACGTAGTCACCGTGCTGAAGAAGGCCAGCTCCCGACCGCCGTGATGAACATCGCGGATGCGCAATGGGACGACGATCGCGTTGCTATCGAGCAGATCATCCTCGGATTCGGTCCGCTCATAGGGATAGGCGCACAGCTCGTCGTAGATCTGGACGAGCGCGGGATCGGCGCTACGTGCGATCTGCCGCCGCAACCGGCCAAGCAGGTGCGCCCGCCATTCGCTCAGGTTCACAATCCGCCGCGCCAAGCCATCAGGATGCAGACCAATCCGCAAGCAGCTGGCCGGAGACGCGAGCAAGTGCGGCGCCGCCCCCTCGGTGAACAGTGAGATGCTGGCATTGGCATCGACGATAGTCCAATGTCGATCCACCGCCAGGGCAGGATACGGCTCGTGCCCGGCCAGCACCTGCCGTACCGCCGTACGTACTACGGCCATCTCTGGCGAATCGAACGCGCTCTCGGCATACGCGGGAGCGTAGCCCGCCGCCACCAGCAGGTGATTGCGCTCGCGCAGTGGCACCTCAAGCTGCTCGGCAAGGTGGAGCACCATCTCACGGCTCGGCGCGGACCGTCCGGTCTCGACAAAGCTGAGATGCCGTGTAGAGACTCCCGCCTGGATCGCGAACGCAAGCTGGCTTAGCCGGCGGTGTTCGCGCCACTCCCGCAGCAGCTCCCCGACCGGCCGCTGGAGTTGCCGCGCTGTCATCGCCGGGCGTCTGTCGCGCTCACCGGCGCTTGTAGCAGTGGCGCCCATCGTGCCTTGCATGACGTTTCCCCTTACTCTCTACCAGCGCGACCATCTCCTGTAATCATTGGGCGCACTGGAGGGCCACAGCAGGATAGCCAGCAGGATATCATTGGTAATCCCGATGCTGGCCCTCGATCTATCGCTCTCCGCAGTATCGCATGTCCTCCCAGCTAAGCCGCGTCAGCCTGCTGGTGGAAGAACCCCGTGACCTCGCGCAGCCGGCCATCAGGCGCAATAATGGCGACGTCCATGCCGCCGGCGACGGGTGCCCCGCCATCCGGCCCCACAAGCTCCCACTCCCAATGCGCGCGGTCATGGTGGACGTCAATCGGGCTCGTCAGCCGGAAGCGGTGCCCCGGAAATTGCTCGTGTACTCCGGCGACCATCTCATCCAGCGCCTCCGCGCCGCTGACTGCAAACATAGGGTCCACGTACTGACTGTCTTCCGACCACGTCGCCGCGATCAATGCCTGACGCTTGGCTGCGTCGGTTTCGTTCCACATCGCAAAGTAGCCTTCGACACGTGAATTGATCGACTGCTGAGCGTTGCTCTCGGCCATGTGCTGTCCCTCTCTCTTCAAGTCTCTTCAGGATGCATGGTGCGAGCCAACCGCGGCTCACATCACTATGATTGCCCCCGCGACGTATCGTCCGCAATTACGTCGGAGGTAATTGCGGACGCTATGCGGCCACGGCTACGATGCTCGCCATCGGACACTGCCCAACCAGATCGGGCAAACAGGAACAGACTGGCTCCCGGCCAGTTCCCCAGCCGATGGAGAGGAAATAGCACACATGACAAGCACAAACCTGCTATCCAAACCGACCACCAGTGCTGTAGCTCGCCCCTCGCGATCAGCTCCGCGTCGCTGGATCGCCCTCCCAATCATCCTCTCAGGCACCTTCATGGTGACCCTGGATTTCTTCATCGTGAACGTAGCGCTCCCATCACTGCAGCAGCAACTGCACGCAGGCACAGGGGCTATCCAATTCATTGTCGCCGGGTACGGCCTCGCCTTAGCCGCTGGCCTGATCACCGCTGGCAGGCTCGGCGACCTCTACGGACGGCGACGGCTCTTCGCGCTTGGCCTGGCGCTCTTCATCCTGACCTCGCTAGCCTGCGGCCTCGCGCCCACCTCTGCCGTACTGGTGCTCGCCCGCGTGGCGCAGGGAATAGCAGCGGCGCTACTCTCCCCCCAGGTGCTCGCGATACTGGGTATCGTATACACCGGCGACGACCGCGCCCGCGCCTTCACCGCGTACGGGCTGGTGCTGGGTATCGCAGCGGTGAGCGGTCAGTTGATCGGTGGGGTGCTGATTCAAGCCAATGTAGCGGGACTCGGCTGGCGCGCCTGCTTCCTGATCAACGTGCCTATCGGCGTTGCCGCACTCCTGCTGACGCCGCGCTACCTCCCAGCAGCGCGATCGGAGAACGGAAAGCACCGCGGACAGCTCGATCTCATCGGGGCAACCCTTGTGACGCTGGGACTTCTAGCTATCGTGTTCCCGCTGATAGAGGGGCGCGTGCTCGGCTGGCCGCTCTGGATCTGGCTGTGCCTGGTGGCCTCCGCGCCCCTATTGCTGGCGTTCGTCGCCTACCAGCGCTGGCTCAGTGCCCGCGGGCGCACCCCATTGCTCGACCTGGCCCTGTTTAGCGAGCGGACGTTCTCTATCGGCCTTGTGACCACGCTGGCGTTCTTTGGAGGTATGGCGTCGTTCTTCCTGGTCCTGGCGCTCTACCTGCAACAGGGCCGTGGCCTCTCCGCCCTCGGCGCCGGAACAACCTTCTCCGTGCTCGGCCTCGGCTATCTTGTCGCCTCGCTGTATGCGCCACGGCTCGCCCGCCGGCTTGGTCGTCTGTCGCTCACCATCGGCGCATTGGTGATGGCCCTCGGATTGGTCTTGTTGCAGGTAACCATCGTGGATATCGGGGTATCCGGCCCCCTCGTGCTGCTCGCCCCTGGTCTCTTGCTCGACGGCCTCGGAATGGGCCTGGTGCTTGCCCCGCTATCGTCGCTGGTGCTCGCCGGTCTCGCGCCACAACATGCCGGCGCCGCCGCAGGCGTCCTGGCGACGATGCAACAGGTAGCCAATGCGCTCGGCGTGGCGATCATCGGCATCATCTTCTACAGCGCCATTGCCCACACCAGCCGGTTGAGCGCCTATTCCCAGGCATTCGGCGCCAGCCTGATATACCTCATCGCGCTCGCCCTTGCCGTCTCCGCGCTGCTCCAATTGCTGCCCCGCGGCCAGGGTTCGAAATAGCAGCGCCGCGAGCAAATAGAGGCCGATCTCAAATCACCCGACATTCCAGGATCAATCCGAGCGGTGTGTCACGTGGGACGTTGAGGCCGGCCTTCTCATGGAGCGTCTTCTCGTCAGGGTACACATCCTCCGTCTCGACCGTAAAGCCGCAATCGCTCACGACATCC
>DASVOW010000174.1:0-4429 GCA_036383155.1 Ktedonobacterales bacterium | reverse complement strand
GCGTCCTGGCAACTGTGCCATACTGAGGGAGCGAGTTCGTGCTTGGTGTTCGGAAGCGGCGATGGGCGGGAATCCCCGCAGGAGCGTACCATGAAGAAGTGGGAAGCTGAAATACGCGCACTGTTCCAGCCGTTCTTTGTGGAGACGCGGCGCGCGTTCCAGTTCTTGGAGCACACCTACGGCTACCAACATGTGGGCGAGGAGGTCAGCACCAGTCACCCACGCGATTGGGCCGGCATGAGCCGCTACGTGCGCTCGCGCGTCGGGGTCGAGATCGGCTGGGAGTATGCGGAGAGCAGTATCGGGGTCAGTTTCGTGGCGCTGCACCAGCCGGGAATCTTTCAGCGCGGGATCTACCATCCCGACGCGTCTCCCGATCGGCCTCGGGCGATCTCGTTGTACAGCCTGGCCTACATGCTCGGCCACGGGGACGACCCCGACTTCCTGTTGCCCACTTCCCCGGATCCTCCAGATGATATGAGTGCCCGGGATCTGTCCCCTCGCGCCCGGCGGCGTGCCCTGAATAGCTGGCAGAGTGCTGTGCTGAGTACCATCAAGCGCCGCCGACAGCTGATCGAGACTAATATGCCGGGGGTCCTCGCGGGTTTGGCCCGAGCGACACAAACTTATGCATCGGCCATTCTGGAGGGAGATACCTCTGTGTTTCCCTCGGTGCTGGACTATGCCCTGGCAGAACTCAGACGCCACTACCCCACCGTCCACCTCAGCTGAGGTGGACATCGCGTCGAAGGGTGTCCTCGCTTCCAGGCGTTGCTTGATGTATTGTGGCCACTGGCGGATGAGGCAGTGTAACGGAACGTAGCGGATAGGGGCCCGCCCTGCAGCAGTAGCGCGGCCCTATCCGCTCAAGCTCGTCGAGACTGATGTCCGTGCGGAGGTCAATACATCTTGGCATGTCCTGATTCTACAGCGGCCCATTTAAGGATCGGTATCATATGTGGAAAATGTTTCACGTGAAACACACATGCCACCTGCAAGGCGCACATTGCATCAGCCCAACCTGTTCTCTGTGTGTTCCTTAAACCCCACCCTCATCCACGCTCCCATTGTTTCCTCCCGCGGTCACTGACGACGATCCATGCCGACGCGGTGTGAGGACGAGCACGCCGAGGGGCGCGAGACCGAGGAAAGCGATACCTGCGGCGATGCCAATGTGACCGGCGATAATCCCGACGATCGTTGGAAGCACCATCTCGAATGGCGACCCAATTGTGATCACCGCTCGGACGACACCCGTCCTCCCTGGTCGCAGATCATACGCCGAAGCTTTCGCAAGCGGATACCATCCTGCCACCCCCGCGCCGATGAAGACAAGCGCAAGCGTCACGATCCAGATATTGTGCGCGATGAGGATGATGGGGATATTCACCAGTGTGAACACTGCGAGCCAGAGCAGCAGTCGTTCGCTTTGCATCTTCGAACCACGCCGCCTTAGCCAGGCGTGCATCCGGTCGAGTATCACCAGTCCCACCATTCCACCGCCCAGGAGCCCTCCCAGCGCAAGGCCGATCTCCCAGCCGGTTGCATGTAGTGCGTCCCGCAGATACAGTCCCATAAAGGCCAGGAAGACCTCGTCGAGCATCGTACACAGCAATACCACGCCCGCCCAGCGCAACAGCGTCTTGTCCTGTAGGCCCTCCGTGAATGCCAGCGCAAGCTGCTTCCAGATCGATCCCTCGTCCTCCTCGCCATCATGCTGCGCGAGCGTTGGGCGCTTCGGAAATCGTTGCGGCCAGACTGTTGCTGCCGCACCACCCCAGAGCGCGGCGGCGAACAGGCAGAGAACGCGCCAGGACAATCCGGCAGCCGTTATGATCCCAACAGCCAGTGGCGCGAGGAGGTCGCCGATTCCTGCCATGATGGTCCAGCGGGTCATCGTATGGCTCGATGCATCTGGAGCCGCGTCGATGAGCGTCGCCTGCGCAAGATCGAGGGCTATGCCTATGCCCGGAAAGATCAGCGCGAAGGCCAGCAGCAACATGCCATAGCTCGACGTCGCGCTTGTAAGGAGAAAGCTCATCACCAGGCTGAGCATGCCGAGCACGATAAAGAGGCGCTTCGAGTGACGGTCGCTGAGCAGGTTGATCACCGGCTCTATCACCATCGCGGAGAGCGAGCCAACCGTGAAGAGGAACCCCGTCTGTTCGTAGCTCAGATGGAATTCGTCGCGCATAAAGGGCAACGCCAGCACCAGGATGCCGAATGTGAGCTCGTCGAGCAGTGGCGAGGTGAGCAATATAGCGCGCAGCGACGACGATAAACCAAATGCCTGCCGGCCGTCAGAAGTGCCGGCGGGCCCGCCTGCATGGGCTGTATCACTCTGGCTGAGGGAAGTCTGCTGATCGGACACGAAACACAATCCTCTCTTCAAGCATATCCGCGGAATGAGAACAATGACCTCTACGCGAGAAGATGCTTGGAGAGGAGGTGCCCGCGAGGCGGGTAACGTAAAAGCGGAGGGGCACGTGATGCGAGGCGCTATGCCTGGCCGGTGCGCATGACAATATCCGCCAGGACGTTGATGGCGGTATCGCTGCAGCCAGTGCTTGTCATCGCTTGCAGGTCGTATGGACCAGTGGTGTCGTGCGCAAGCGGCGGAGCGTGCGAGTTAACAGGGGTCGCGCATGCCCATAGATAATTCCTCATAGCCTGATAGCCTGCGATCAGGCAGGACGAAAACTCTGTGCTAGCGTCGCATCTCATGGCTATGCTGTCAAGAGCGTAATAGCTGATGGTCGCTATACGTCTAGCAACTGTGAAGAGATTCACACACGCATGCCACACAGACCGCTAGCAATCGAGTATGCTACCAAGAGACTACTGTAGAGCCGTGTGGGGACGTGGGGGCATAGGGCACACACTGGCGCGAGTGGCGTGACGATGGAAGAGTGCGCGCCAGTGTAGTGGAGCGGGAGAAATGTCGTGGGAACAGATGTCATCGTGTGCTCGCGCTGTAGCAATGTCGTGCCGCGGGCGACGCGCTACTGCCCGCGCTGTGGCGAGCCATTAGACACAGCGCTCGTAGAGGAGCTGCAATCGCTCTACAAGCAACTTCGCACCTTTGATGATGTGATTGCCGACGGAGCCGGCCAGCGCAGTGTGGCAGACCTGCGCGCGGAATACCTCCAACGCTATCTGGATCTACGTCGTGGGCCAGTCGCTGCCGCCCCCATCACAGTGCCATTGATGCCAGGGGCCGAGACTCCTCCCCCAGCTTCCCCCGCCGCTGCAGCTGCAGCGTCAACACCTGCCGCTATACCTTCACCCGCGCCAGTCTCAACCGCTGCGCCAGCGGCGGGAGCTCCCGCCGCTGCAGTGCTGGCGGGAGCAGTCTCGGTCCAGGATGGGCCTGTCTTCTCCTGGCGGCGCTTCGTTGCCGAGCAGGCGATTGCTATCATGGCCTACCTGGGCGGTTTTCTCTTGCTCGTGGCGACGTTGGCGTTTGTCGTTGGCGCGTGGCAGGCCCTCCCAGACCCCGTGAAGTTTATCGGGGTCGTCGTTGTCTACGTCGTGTTCGGCGTGCTCGGATTCGCCTTCCGCAACTCCGAGCGGCTGCGTACCGTTGGCCGTGTCTACCTTGGTGTCTTCGCGCTCATGACACCGCTCGTCGCGCTCGCGCTCTATCGCTTTGAATTGCAACACATCCCCAATTTCCCCATCTCGGCGATGGTCTGCTTGTCCGCGGCCTATGCCGCGATCATCTACCTCGCGCTGGCCTGGCGCACCCAATTCGCCACCTATGCCTACCTCGGCTGGACCTCCCTCGGTGTCGCGGGGCTCGCCGTCATCTCCTGGCTTGCTGCTCCAAGCGAATGGACGTTCTTTGTCCTCGGAGCCATAGGCCTTGTGCTGCTCCTGCCGCATCAGCTTCGCCGTATGAGCCGCCTTCGCGATTTTGTCGCGATTGCAGCCGAGCCTGCTCTCCAACTTAGCTCGCTGGCATCCGCTGTCGCCGCGATTGGCACGCTGGTTATTGGTTTGACGATCTGGGGTGCGGGCGCTGCCGCCCCTCGTGGTGTCGGCCCCTCGCTGCCGGCCTTTGCGTTGAGCGCCTGTATATTAGTGCCGCTGGCTGTCGGGTGGAGCCTCACCCTTCGCTCCTTGGGAGGCGGATCCTGGGGGATTGATCCACTGATCTATGACACTGTAGATTGGCTGGTCGCCGCCTTTGCCGCGCAGACGGTCATAGCCGTCGCATCCTGGGCACACGTTGCCCCGCAAGGAGTGGCCGTGCTTTTAGGCGCTGTGGCCCTCGCCGAATGTGCTTGCGCGCTCGTCCTGCGTTCTGCCGCGAGGGAGCGTGCCAATCTCCGTCAGGCGATCCTTGTCCTCGCATTCATAGTAGGCGCTCTCGGCGCGATCATCGTGCAGGGTGACGCTCCGCCAAATTGGCCACTCATTATTGCGC
>DASVOW010000173.1:0-3807 GCA_036383155.1 Ktedonobacterales bacterium | reverse complement strand
CGTCTTGGCGATGGTGGCGAGCAGGAAGTGGCCGTAGTAGTAGTAGTTGATGGTGGTGCCGCTGAGCCAGGGATCGGGCGGCGGCAGATGCGGCGTGCGCCAGAGCGAGGAAAGAAACGCCACATCCATGAACTTTTCGGTGTCGACGACGGCGGAAGTGAACGAGCGGAGCCAGGCCATCAGCGCGAAACCGCCGGTGAAGACACACTCGCTGGCGATGATGTGGGCGCGGTGGCGCGTTATGAGGTCGCGCAAGGATAATCTGAGCGCGGGCAGACGCCAGAGCAGCGCGGCGTTGCCAGCGGCGAACACGAGAGCGGTCGCGACGATCCAGGCGGGGGTGTAGGGCAGGACGGGCAGGGCTGAGAGCGGGAACCAGATCAACCAGCCGAGCAGCAGCAGACTCAACGGCTTGCTCAGCGCCCAGCCGCGGTCGGGCAGGTTTGCCAAGGTAACGGCGACAAGGGGCAGCCCTACCAGCCCAATGATCTCCAGCGTCAGCCACCACACGAAAAGCTCGGTCATTACCCTGTCACCTCGTAGATCGCCACGTCGGCATTGCGATAGGCAGTGCGCAGGACCCCGCCCTGCTCCAATACCTGGAATTTTGCCACAGCGCCCGGCGACATGGGCACGCAGCCCTCGGATTGTGTCGCAGGGTCGTATTGTGTCACATAACAGGTACGCTCAAGCGCGCCCACATAGATGTAGCGCACACCATACTTGTGCAGGAAATCCAGGGCTGTATTGGGGTCGTCGGTGCTCCAGAATATCTCAACATCGTTCTGCCGGGCGCTGACCTGATCGGGGTAACGCTGCTCAGATTCATGGCCTAGCTCGACGACGGTGGGCAGGCCGGTGTATTCCGAGACGCGGCCATGCCAGTGGTAGACGCCGGTGCTGGCTTCGACAATGGTGGGAGTGCCGCCGACATGCGCGTTGAGCCAGTTGATCGCGTCGTAATCGCCGGGATACCAGCCGTGCATGTACGCCATGCCGTCGAGTGAGAGTCCATTTGGCTGGATGCCGCCGGGCGGAGGCTGCACGGCGGCCCAGATGGCGGGATCTTGCAGCCGCGCCTGCGTGCCGTCCACCAGGAAGATCGATGAGCCGCCGATCAGCGCTATCAATGTCAGCGTCCAGCCAAGGCGCAGGAGGCCAGCGCTCAGGCTGCGGCCGTCACTGAACGGCAAGCGCAACGCCTCTAGCAACTCGGCGCGGGGAGCGAGGTCGTTTTCGGCGGCGGGAGGAGGCTCGGCTTTGCTGGACGGCCAGACGCGAGTGGCGAGATAGGCGAAGGCCAGCGCGCCGCCGAGGGCGAAGAGTGTCCACACTTGATAGTAGAACTTGAAGACGGTGTTCATGCGGCGCCAGAAGATGTCGCCGTCAAGGAAGTCGCGCACGTAGAGGATCTCGACGCCGAACGCGACCGCCAGCCCCAGCAGCAGCAAGATGTAGGTCATGAGCCGCGCCGGAGAGTGCTGCGGGTCCAGCGCGAGGTAGAGGCCGACCGCGAGCAGCAGGAGCAGGATCGCCTTGAGTCCGAGCGGATAGGCGGCTGCCAGCGCGAAGATCGAGACGGCGAGAAGTATCCAGAGGCGCTGTGTCGGGGTGCCCCAACCGGCTGGGGAGGCGGAGCGGGCCACAGCGCGCTCTATGCGGTCGCGTAGCTCGACGACGAAGAAGCTGACGAGGAGGAAGAGCCAGACGCCGAAGAGAATGGCGAACAGGTAGGGGTTGGTGGGAGTCGTCACGATGCCGACGCCGGAGACGAAATTCTGATAGGTGGCGTGGAAGGGCTGATAGAGGATATAGGAGGCGGCGAGGGTCAGGCCGAGCGCGAGGATCAGCCAGCGGATACGACGCCACGCGAGCTGGGAGCGGAGGGTGGCGTTCGCGGGGGCGGTCTGGCGCAGTCGATGGCCGAGGACGAGGATCACCAGCACCGTGTAGGTGGGGACGTCCCAGGTGTTGATGCACCAGGCGGCGCCGAGCGCGAGCGCAATAATTGCGAGCGTCGGGATGTCGGCGCGGGAGATGGGAGAACCGTGCGCGGCGGGTTTGGCGAGCGCGGGGAAGGCTACGAGCGACGCACAGCAGCCGATCAGCAGTACGACGATGGGCAGGCCGATGACGTGGGCATGCAGATCGGCGTAGAGGAAGCTCCAGTAGGGGAACTCGTTGATGGTGTAGGGGATGACGCGGCTGCTGGCCCAGTAGTCGAAGAGAGGCATCGGCTGATGGGCCAATACGGCGCGCCATTGGCCGATCACCTGCGTCAGGCCGTCGAGGTTGCCGAGGACGACCATGCCGAAGCCACCAGCGAGGCCAGCCCAGGCGCGGCCCGTCAATCCGGCGACGACAGAGTAGGCGCCGGAGAAGGTGAGCGCGAAGAGCAGAGGGATCGCCAGATTAAAGGCAGTGGTGGGCACGATGCCCGTGAGCTTGATCAGGACGGCGATCAGGTATTGGCCGTAGTAGTAGTAGTTGATTGAGCCGCCAGCGAACCAGGGATCGAAAGGCGGCATGTAGCGGCTGCGCAGGATGGCGTCGAGGTAGGCAAGCTCCATTGGCTTCTCGCCGCCACGGTAGATATGCCAGAGGTCGGGGTCCTGCGCGCGGATCCAGCAGAAGAAGAGGTAGGCGGCGATGAAGGCAACCTCGCCAATCACGAGCAGCCGCCAGCGCTCGCGCACGAACGCCCACATCGCCTCGCGTCGCCACCACGTTATCGCGGCGCCGACGATGGCCAGCAGCGCGAAGGCGACAACGACCATCCAGCGATCGAAGGGCAGCACACGCAGGCTCGCGGGCAGCCAGACGAGGTAGGCCAGCACGAGCAGGCCGAGCGTCTTGGCGAATCCCCAGCCACGGTCACGCAGCCCAGGAAAGATGGTGTAGGCCAGGGGGAAGCTGATCAGCCCGAGCAGCTCGACGATCAGGAGCCACCAGAGCAGCGGGATCTGGTTGGGGAGGCTCTGCGGCGAGAAGTGCGCGTAGAGCGCGGGCGATTGCGCGTTGGCGGCGGCGTTTTGCGCGGGGAGGAGTAGCGACTTCTGGCTGCCGGAGCGGGTGGATGCGGCGGGCAGGGAGATGCCCTGGGTGAGCAGCGTGTGGATCTGGTCTTTGCTCAGGCCGGAGCCGTTGCGGGTGAAGATCCAGACGGGGGGGTGGTCGTAGACGGAGTAGCTCTCGTCCGCGCCGGTGTCATTCAGGGTGAAGCCGAGGACATGGGTGTGATCCTCGAAGTGGGCGGCGAGCGTGAAGCCGAGCTTGCCCGCGAAGAGCAGATCGTAGTAGCGCGTGGTCATGGGGTAGCGGTCGGGGAGCTTGGGGATCGAGCGGAGCAGGCGCTGGCTGCTGATCACGACGACATCGGCACTCGCCAACTGCGAGGAAAGTTGGAGGGCTTTGTCGGGGGTATCTTCGGCGTAGAGATCGAGGCCAACCTCGGGATAGAGCCCTGGATTGATGGGGTGGCCGGCGTGCGTGTAGATGATGCCGGTTTCGTCTGTGCGGGCTGGAGGCACCTGGATCGGCAACGGGTCATCCCAGATCTCGTTGGTGAGGGTCGCGCCGACGGGGACGTGGTCGTAGATCCACTCGGAGGCACGCACGCGGGTGTTTGGCGCACTGTAGATGTTGACCATCGCGAGGGTGAGGAGTGTGGAGACGGCCAGCACCGTCAGCCCCAGCGCGACGCAGCAGGCACGCCACCAGCCGGGTCCCCAGATGGAGGTGGCACGGGTGGAGGCACTTCGGACGGTGGCGAGTGTCTTCAGCCTGAAGCGCTCGATGGGAGAAGCG
>DASVOW010000172.1:0-17258 GCA_036383155.1 Ktedonobacterales bacterium | reverse complement strand
ATGGGGACGGCGTGGAGCGCAAGAGGCCGCGGAACGCGGCGACATTCTGGTCGTCATCGACACGCTCCGCTTCTCTACGGCTGCCTCTACCGCCGTCCATCACGGTGCGCTGATCTATCCTTGTGCTCTGGATGACGCTGTGTTTAACGAGCTTGCCCAGCGCGTCGGTGGCGAGCTCGCCATTGGCTGGCGCAAATCGTCTACGCCAACCCGCTTCACGCTTTCGCCGCGCTCCTACCTGGGGATCGAGCCAGGCACCCGCGTGGTATTGCCTTCCCCCAATGGATCCACGTGTTGCCAGTACGGCAGCAGCACGCCCGCGCTCTTTGTGGGCACGCTGATCAACGCGCATGCTGTGGCAGAGGCCGTCTCTCAATTGCTGCGCGCCGGTGATCTCAACGTGACGGTGCTGGCCTGTGGCGAGCGCTGGCGGACAACCGCCGAAGAGGGCGTTCTGCGTTTTGCGCTGGAGGACTATCTGGGCGCGGGAGCGATTCTCTCCGCGCTACCTTTCCCCCAGACGATAGAGGCACAGGCGTGCGTGGCAACATTCATGGCGTTGCACGATCAACTCGAAGCGGCTCTTTGGGAGTGCGAAAGCGGCCAGGAACTGCGCGCAATCGGCCTGGGCGAGGATGTGCGCCATGCCGCGCAGCTCAATATCTACGATACCGCTCCCGTGTTGCGTGGCGAGCGACTGGAAGTCTTCCGTGCATCTGAAGACCTACGAGGTCAAGCGCAAGCATGACGCTGCTTCAGCCTGCGCTGCTCCTGACACATGAACATTGGCGCCGCCCGATAAGGAGACCCATCTCTCCTCACCGGGCGGCCACCCCTACATCCCCACGTCTCCGCCCACGTCATACCCCAACCTGCAGCACGGACAGTAAACGGGGTGCATAACATGATCGCGCAGCCGTGAGCAAACCGGGTTATTCGACATGCCCAAAGCTTCTAATCTCCTCCAATTCCTGCTCTGAGAGCTCTCTTGGCAGATCCCCTCGCTCCACCTTTGCCTTCTGGACATCTCCGCGCAGCTTCTCGACCACCTCCGGATTCGCGAGCGTCGTGATGTCTCCCACTGGCATGAAATTCGAGATGCCGGCGATGACACGGCGCATGATCTTCCCTGAGCGGGTCTTCGGCATGTCCGGCACGATCCACACGTTCTTCGGGCGCGCCATTTTCCCGATCAACGTCTCGATGGCATTCCCAACCTTCGCGGCGATGTCATCGCTCGCCGCGTACCCAGGCTTGAGGGCAACGTACATCTCGACGGCCCGCCCTCTCAGCTCGTCTACCACAGGCACCGCCGCGGCTTCCGCCACCTCTGGGACGGTGAGCGCCGCCGACTCCAATTCCTTCGTGCCCAAGCGGTGCCCGGCCACGTTGATGACGTCGTCGACTCGCCCCAAGATCCGGAAGTAGCCATCCGAAGCTTGCATGGCGCCATCCCCGGCGAAATAGGGCCAGTCGCGCCAATCTGTGCTCTGCTTGTTCTTGCAGTACTTCTCGTAATACGTCGCCACGTATCGCTCGGGTTGCCCCCACACGGTCTGGAAGATGCCGGGCCAGGGATTCCGAATGCAGATATTCCCCGCACGGCCACTCCCCGCTTCGACCGCCTTCCCCCCTTCGTCCAGGATAATCGGGTAGACGCCCAGAACACCAGGCCCACAGCTCCCCGGCTTCATCGGCTGCAGCGCGGGCAAGGTGCTGGCGAGGAACCCGCCGTTTTCCGTCTGCCACCATGTGTCGACGATGACGGCCTCACCCTTCCCCACGACGTCATAGTACCAGCGCCACACCTCCGGCTCGATCGGCTCTCCGACAGTCGTCATGTGCTTGAAGTGATGGTTGTACTTCCTCGGCTCCTCCGCTCCCGCTTTCCGCAACATGCGGATCGTCGTGGGCGCCGTGTGGAAGATGTTGACGCCCAGGCGCTCAGCGATGCGCCAGGGTCGCCCGGCATCCGGGTATGTGGGCGCGCCTTCGTACATGACACTCGTTGTGCCGAGTGCCAGCGGACCATACACGATGTACGAGTGGCCGGTGATCCAGCCGATATCGGCAAAGCACCAGTACGTATCTTCCGGATGGATGTCCTGATAATACTTCGACGTCCCGGCCACGTAAGACAGGTATCCCCCAGTGCTGTGCTGGCAGCCTTTTGGCCTCGCCGTGGTGCCGCTGGTGTACATCAGGAACAACGGCGCTTCCGCGGGCATCGAGACGGGATCGACCTTCTGTCCGCGATACTGTCGCAGGAGGTCATCCACGAAGTAATCCCGACCCTCCACCATTGGCGTGGGCGATGAATACTTCCCAGGGTAGCGACGCCACACCAGGACTTTCTCCACCTTCAGACCGTTCGCTTCGGCCACTTGAACCGCCTGATCGGCTTTTGCCTTGTGGTCAATCAGCTCACCATTGCGATAGTAGGCATCCATCGTGACCAGGATGCGGCTGCCCGAGTCTACGATCCGCTCGCCGCAGGCCGCGCCACTGAAGCCGCCGAATACCTCGGAGTGGATGACCCCCAGCCGAGCGCAAGCGAGCATCGAGATGGGGAGTTCCGGCAACATGGGAAGATGGAAGGTGATGCGGTCGCCAGTCTCCGCGTGGGCGAAGTCCCGAAGGAGCGCGGCAAACTCATTCACCCGGGAGTAGAGCTCTTGATAGGTGATGGTCTTGCTATCTTCATTCTCGGGCTCCGGCACCCAGATAAAGGCGGCCTTGTTGCGATTCTTCGCCAGGTGGCGATCGACACAGTTGTAACAGGCGTTGAGCTTGCCGCCAACAAACCACTTCCAGAAGGGGGCGTTGCTGGTGTCAAGCGTGGTATGCCAATACTGATCCCAGGTCAGCAGATCGGCATATTCCTTGAAGCATTCGGGGAAACGATCCTCCCGAAACCGCTCAAAAATCGCCGGATCGGCCGCATTGGCCTGAGCGATGAACTTGGCTGGGGGGTAGAAATATTCCTCTTCTTTCCAGTGAACGGCAATCTGCGCCTCGGCCACCTCCGCACCAGCCTGCATTCCAGCCATCGGTTACCTCCTCATCTGCGTGCCGACGCCGCTCCGCGTAGCACACCGCGCCGGGCAACGCCAGCATCATCCCTACACGACTGCTTTCAGGAGATACAAGAGATCATAACCTACGATACTCGTGCATGGCCGCACCCTACTACGATGCCTTCAACGCTTGCGTCACGACTCAATAGCCGCGACAATACGGGCCAGTTCGTGGTGGTGAACTAGGACCAGACTAACGGCTTAACGGCACTCGTTCTCGACGTAGGCGGCATGACCGCCTCGATCGTGGCTGCGGTGTCCTCCGCGAAGCATACTTGCGCATTCCGTGCATGCCGCATATTCCGCGTATCCACTCATTGCGCGCCTCCCCGCGTGCGTTCGAGCACGCCGAGCAGATCCTCCGCGGAATGATGCCTGGTTTCGGGCACTCGCAGCGGTTGGAGCTCCTCGGGTGCGACCTCGCCAGGCAAAGCGCCGCGCAGGCAAGCCTCGTCGAGCGTGGCCGTCAGTTCTGCGAAGCGTCGTTTGCGGCGCGCATAACCTGCGACGACGGGGCGCCCGTGGCTCCTAACGAATGCCAGTGAACGTTCGCGCTGTGCCTCGGCTGTCTGGACATACGCCCGATCAACGATATCCATGAATTCCCAGACCTCGATGCACTCGGCGGCAAGCCAGCTGGCGAGCTCGCGAATGTCATCGTCCGAGAGATCATGGAAGTAGCCGCCCCAGTCGAGGCCGGTCACCTTGTCCATATTCAGCGCTCCTCTACCGTGGCGAATTAAGATGTAGTCGCCGCAGCGCCACTACGAACACGAATCCTGCCGTAGTTGTAGTTGACGATGGCCGTGCACTGACGCGCGTGTACGACCTGGAACGCAAGGAACGGCGGCTGAGAGGACTGCCGCCCGCAGGTACGAGTGTGTACGAGTTTCGCCCAGGCGGAGACCCGCAGTAGCATACGAAACACGCAATACGTCAAAGACCGAAAATGCCAGAGTGTCTGCCCACTCACTAGTGGAATAATATCACGCCGCGAGGGCATTTTCTAACTCTTGTGGCTCGTGTATAGTGATTGGAGGCTCTCTCTCAACCGCGACTTCTGCTCTGTTGGTACAACACATCGTTATGCGCATTTTCACAGTATTCAGACATCGCATATACATGTGCTCAGCAGCCGTGTGAACCATCTCTGATGCGTCATGTATTGGCAACAAAATGCGAGATGGGCTGACTGTGCTACCCCTATGGCATAGTCAGCCCATCTCGGTCTCTAGCGGTCATTCTGCCTGTTTTTCAAAGTCGAGATCAAATACCGGCCCGCCGCCTGCATTCTCGACATGTACGTTGAGTTGCTCCGGCGAAATGACGCGGACTGCCAGGTTCTCACGGTCATCGCTCACCATCAGTGTCTCGTCTTGCCACTCTCCCCGCAAATCATGCGTTTCGCCAAAGATGCAGGCCGTGCCCGCGTGGAATTGTTGCTCGTAATCGTCGTACCCGATCTGCTCGACATCCACAAATTCTTCGGCGCCCGGAACGCCGGTCATGCGCATCTCACAGCGCAGCGCATAGCCCGCCGCGACCAGATCGTTTTTCCAGCGCGCTCTGACCGGATATGCCTCGCCCAGCGCAGTCATGGTGCCGCTGCCTTTCCATTCTCCGGCCAGCTTTTTCAGGTGAGTACGTTGTGAAACCATGTGGATCACCATCTCCTTCGCTTCAAGTGTCCTGTTTCTACATCTCGCGAAACACTTCTGTGCTACCTATGCTTCCGCCTGGAGGGCGGCCAGATTCCGGCCCACCACTTCCATCGTCTGCTGGTACGGCCCGACTGGACTGAACTCGACATACTCGGTGTTGTCCCCAATGATTGCTGTGTGGCCGGGCGGCGCGTAATAGGCGTCGCCGGCGTTGTACACCTCGTCATGGTCCGCAAAGTGGAAGCGCAACTGCCCCTTCAGCACATAGCCCCAGTGTGGAGACTGGCAGCGATCATCGGGCAGCCCCTTGAAGAAGGGGCTGGGGTCAATTTCCCGCTCGAACGCGCCCATTTCGAGGTTCATGTCGCCCCACTCAATCACCCGGATAGTGCCCTCTTGGGTCTCCAATGCCACCGGCAGGTCTGCTTTCGATCCACGCATGGCTCTCACGCTCCTTTGTCTGCATGCCTCAACTCATCGGCTGCTCTGTGCCGCCTCACAGGAGGTATCGTCCGTTCCTGTTGCAGTGAGTCTAGCCGGAAAGGGAATGCGAACCATCGGGAGAACTGCTCAATGATCTGTATGCCTGGTGAGCGTGAGCAACCTCCCCTTCAATGGGGAGAAATACCTACTGAAGTGCCGGCCTCGAACGGTAACCAAGGAGAGGAATGAGGAGAAACACATCAGGCCAGGCTGTGGCGGATGGCAAAGGCGGCAGCGGCGGCGCGATTTTCCACGCCAATCTTATTGAAAATATGGAGGAGATGATTGGCCACCGTCTTTTCGCTCAGCACCAACTCCCCGGCGATCTGGCGGTTGCTCTTGCCCGTCGCAACTAGCCGCAACACTTCCACTTCGCGCTCGCTCAGCCTAGCAGGGCGCGACCGCGATTGCTTGCTGGGAGACTTTCCAGGCATCTGCTGCAGTTGCATGCGGATGGCTTGTGCTTCTCCCAGCAGCCCCATCCGCACGAAGAGGTCAAGCGCCTGCTCAAAGAGGCTCCGCGCCCGCGCCAGGCTGCCGCGTCCCCCGCGAGCAAGTAGAAGCCGGGCCTGCGCAGCCAATGTCCAGGCCACTTCGGGCAGTATTTCCTCGCGCCGGGCGAGTGCCTCTGCTGCGCTGAGGTGCGCCTGTGCCTTGGGCCAATCACCAAGCAGGATTTGCAGCTCGCCTAAGAGACGATCAATCAGCAGATCGATGTAGAGTCCCTGAAACGGCAGGAGCTTCAGATAGTATCCCGCCGCGCGTTCCCGGTCGCCCAGGCGCACTACTATGAGCGTCAGCTCGCTGAGCGCATCAGCAGCCATGATGATACCTTCCGGCTGTGCCGCCAGGAGTTCTTCGGCTTCGCGGAGATAGGCGGTTGCCTCATCCACTTTCCCCTGAGCCAGGTGCGCCAGCCCAAGGGGTCCCAGATACCAGATCAGCGTCTCTGGTCCGATCGTCTGAAAGACGTCGATGGCCTGGCGCAACTGGTCCTCAGCCGTAGCATACGCCCCCCGGTAATAAGCCACCATGCCGCGCGCGTGATGGAGAAATGCGTGTGGCTCCTGGCTAGCTAGCGGGGCAATGAGCGCTTCGGCTTCGGCGAGCAGGGGTTCTGCACCGGCGAGATCCCCCTGCATGAGTGCCAGCGCGGCAAGCCACGGATAAATGTGACGCGCCTGATAGGATTCTTGGCAACGGTTGGCATACTCCAGCCGCCTGTACGTAATCTCCCGGGAATGCTGGAGTTGGCAGCTCCACAAGTAAGCCAGCGTCAGACACGCGCAACATTCCGCTGCCTCCGCCGGGTCATCCACCGCCTCAGCCAGCGCCAGCGCCTGCTCAAGCAGCGGAATCGCCTCGGGCAGAGCATTGCCGCGCATTAGCAGATTCCCTACCACCCGGTGCGCCATCGCTTGCAGGCGTGGCTCTCCCAGACGGTTCGCCAGTGCTAACGCTCGGTTTCCATACGCAATGCCCTCGCCCTGTTGCCCTCTACTCACGGCAAGCAATGTTGCCAGATCAACCAGCAGCGCAACCAGTTCTGGCCCCGGCATTTCTTCCAGCACAGCCAGTGCCGTCTCAAAGGCTGTCTGAGCTCTGCCGTGTTCTTCAATTCTGGCCAATGCTCGCCCCAATCCATGCGCTGCCCGCGCCGCTGCCCGCTGGTCGGCGTGCTGGCTGAACCACGCATGTGCTGCGTCGAGTGTCGTCACAGCCTCGCGCTCGGCTCCCGCCAGGAGAGCCGTTTCCCCGAGGCGCAGCAGGACGGATCCGCGCTGGCTGTCCTGGGAGTCGAGGAGTGCGAGGGCCATCTGATAGTGTGTGATGGCGTCTTCCAGTGCTAAGGCGGCGATTGCCCGTTCAGCCGCGAGGAGGGAATACCTGACACCGCGCTCATGGTCGCCACTTCGCGCAAAGTGAAAGGCGAGGCTGGAAAGCTGCTGAGCGTTTGCCTGATTGACCCTCGTTTCGAGCGCATGCCCAATAAATCCATGCAGGCGCTTTCGCCGGAGCGGTGTGACCTCGCTATATAAGCACTCCCGAATCTTATCGTGGCTAAAGGTGTATGTCTCTGCGGAAAGAGCGCGCAGGAGTCCAGCTCGCGCAGCTTCTATGAGCCGTTCCTCGATCTCCTCTTGCTCTTGGCCTACGACCTCCGCCAGCAGCACCAGATCAAACGTGCGTCCGAGAATGGCGGCCATATGCAGCACTCCAACGGTTTTCTCGGAGAGGCGCGCGAGACGCTGATGCACCACCCCGGTGATGCCGGCAGGCAGTTCCGCTGGCAGAGAGCCGCAGAAGGTCCAGTGCTGAGATTCCAGTCGTATCGCCCCTGCCTCTCGCCAGGAGTGCAAGAGCGCTTCCGCAAAAAATGGATTGCCTTCGCTCTGCACATGCAGGCGTTGACCAATCGACGGCTCGATAGGAGCGTCGAGGAACTGCGCGCTCAGCAGCGTTATCTCCTCCTGCGTGAGGGAACCAAGGGGCACCGATAGCAGCAATCCGGCTCGGTTGAGGTCCAAGAGGGTGCGCTCAAGTGCCGGATTCAGTTCCAGATCGCTTGTGCGATAAGCGCCCACGATCAAGAGTCTGGCGTTCGATTGGTGCTGCGCGACGTAGCTGAGCACATCGAGGGAAGCAGAGTCTGCCCACTGGAGATCATCCAGAAGCAGCACCAACAAGGCATTCCCCGCGATGGCAGCGAGAAATGCGCCTATCGCTTCATACAGACGCAGGCGCGCCTGGTCCGCGGGCAGAGGATAGCTGGTCGGCAGCTCGCCTAACTGGAGCGGCAATTCTGGCAAGATCGTCGCCAGCGGAGCTGCCATAGGCCCCACTTCTGCGCGGAGTTGATCGGGCGGAGTCGCACGGATATAGCCGCCCAACGCTTCAAGGAACGGCAGATACGGCGGCATCCCTTCTGCGTCTGACGCCCCTCCTCTCAAGACGGTCGCTCCCTGCTGCTGGGCGTGTCGCCCCATTTCATGCAGCAGGCTTGTCTTTCCGATCCCTGGCTCACCCGTGACCAGCACGACCCGTAGGTGACCAGTGCTGGCTTCATCGAATTGTTGCCTTAGGCGAGTGAGCTCACGCTGCCGCCCGGCCAGCCATGACTCGCGACTGCCTATGCTCATAGGGCATCGGACATCATTCTGATTCGTCTCCCAGCCCCGCTCCAGGCTGAAGGAGTGCTGCCTTTTCCCTGTGCGCCCAAGCATATCACAAATCCACCAGATGGACCGGTGAGACTGCTTTGTATGTATGTTGATGTTGATGATGGGAGCCATCCACAGCCCGCACGCCTCTGGAAATACACGAGTCGAACTCAGTCCAGCTGTTCAGGACAAGCCACCACATGCACTTTCATCAGTTTGACCCCTCTGCATTTTCGAGTTATATAGGGGAGGAACTACCCAGTTCTACGGGTTGCACGCCTTCACAGGAGAAGTGACATCATGCAGGAGACCGGCAATATTTTTCGCACCGGGAAGTATCACAGGAGCTTTAAGGTAAAACATACGCACCTCATGCACCGCCTACGAAGCATCCAACTGCGTGTCTTTTACACTACCTGTATTCGCCTTCTGAATCTCCAGGGCTGGCCCGACCCGCTTGCAAGAACGGCTCCCCAGGTGCTGCTGTGTGGGACTGCATCTCCCTATACTACCCGCGCGTTTGCGCGCTTCGTAAGCACATGCAGCACCACAGCGAGCATTGACGTGCTCGACATTTCTCCCTATGCGCTGAGCCAATCAGCGCAGTTCCTGAAGACGTGCCGGGATATCGACGCGGCGCGCATCTCCTTTGTCGAAGGAGATGCCTTGCGCCTGCCGTTCGCCGATGAGCGTTTCGATTGGATCGAAACTGATTTCTTCATCCAGTTTTTCTCTGCGCAAGACAAAGCGACCATCTTTCAAGAATGGTATCGGGTCCTCAAACCGGGGGGTGTGGTCACAACCAGAGACTGGTTGACGGAGAAACAAGACTTCGTAGAACGCGTGATGGAAAGAACAAAGACCTGGCTCATTCGGCATATTCTGGGTCCCGTCACCTATCGCGCCAGTGCAGAGGACGTGCGGGAAGCGCTCGGGAAGCAGGGGTTTGCGGCAGCTACGTTTCCAGTGAGCATCCCTGGCATCAAGCTCAAGATCCCCGGAATGCAGTATCTCCTCATCTATAAGCCCGTCTCCGCAGGAGCAGACACACCCTGACTCACCCTAAGGATACACGAAGTATCCTGTAAACCGCTCTGACCAGTGTTGGTAGGCATGCAGCGCGGTGGGCTTGATCTCTCCCAGGCGCTGCCCTAAGTCAGTGCAGACGGCCAGATATGTATGGTAGCCATTGCTTGTCGGCGCGATCACGAAAAGACGGCACCTCTCAAGCTGCCCCAATCTACGGCTGTATTCGTAGTGATAACTCTCTTGCAGCACCGCATCAAGCTCCTGGGCAAGCATGTGCTGTTGGTCTTTGGTAGGAGCAATCCGAGCATCGAACTGGATGAAGAGTGTATAGAATGGACGAGCGGTGGGTGGACACTCTGGCGCCATCATCCAGAACGTGGCTGGCAGCGCGCATCTCGCAAGCAATCCTTCCACGCGCTCGCGCACAAAGTCCTCGTTCAACTTCTCTCCACAGACATCCACCACTTTGGACTGCCTGCCGACGAAACGAATCAGTGGACACTGGTGGTAGAAATCCGCCACCTCGATCAGATCGTTCAACCGATAGCGATAGAGGCCGCCACCGGTCGTCACAATCACCGCATATCGCCGCCCTCTCTGGAGCTCATGTGCCAGTCTGATCTGTGGGGCTGCTTCACCTGCCTCTTCAAACTCAAAGAAATGTGAGAGCAGAGACAGCGCGGAGAGGTCGTCCTTGAAGGGGAACGAGATAAAGGCTTCGGTTGCGAGTAGGCCCTTCGGCTGGATAGCGGCGTGAGGAAAGCAGGCTTGAAGACCCGAGAGGGCCTGCGCAGCGTTGCCATGCGCCCAGCAGCTTATCAGGCGTAAGTGAGGCCAGATGGCCTCGTACAGTGTCCGTCCAGCACTATCGACCTCGGTCGGTTCCCGAGTATTCCAGAACGCGCCCAGTCGCTCCAGTTCTTGCGCACGGGCAGGGCTACGTGTGCAGCGCGCGAGGATGCCTTCGCGCAGGGGCGATGCTATCTGCACAGCTTCAGCAAGCGTCCCCAGCCTGATATCCTCGCTCAATTGAGGGAGCCACTCTACCAGAGGATCGAGCAGTAGCGTGAGAAAGCTAGGATTCCATACTGATACCCAGCACAAGGACCGCTCCTGGAGAAGCAGTCGCAGGGTGACATAGCGAAACACCTCCATATCACTCAACCGCGCCAGTTGGGATGAACCGGCCATCGTGGAGTTGAGCACCCATCTGGTGAGTGTGCTGAAATACTCCTGCTCGTCGTCAAAGCCGATAGGAATGCCTCCCGACGTGTGACCCTTACGTTCTCCGATGGGCGTCACAGACCAGTAGGTTTTGCCGAACAGGATACGGGGAAACTGGCGAAACAGGTAGTGTACCCAGGGATCAATGCCCTCTTGAAACTCGCTCACCAGCGCCTGGGTGTAGGGTATGCGTTTGGACGCCTGTGTCGAGCCGCTGGTGAGGCCAAACTGGAGGACGCGCTGCGAGGAGAGCACCTGTGGATGACCCTCGGCGATCCGCTCAATGTATGGCTGCATGTCCTCGTATGCGCGAATGGGTACGGCCTGCTGATACGCCTCGATCGAGTCTACATCGGCGAAATGATGCTCGCGCCCAAACTCGCTCCCCGCATTTGCCGAAAGGATGCGTGAAAGGACGGTCGCCTGTGTTTCGGCCACAGCATGAGCAGCGCGTTTCCACCTGCGCGATCTGATCGACGAATACCCGAACCACAGCAGATTCGCCAGGCCAATCTTGATGGGCTGCATCAGCTGCCTCATCAGGTTTCTCGTTCAAGGCGCGCGAGTCGCCTTGCCTGGCTCGTAAAATTATCGGGCGCTATTCTTGCCACACAAACCAGTTCATGCCCGTCCAAATATCTCGGATTGCAGCGCAGGAAAAACGCGGTGCGCGCATCTGGATGCAGTGGCGCCGCATCGACGCCTTCCGGCCGTACCCGCTGGGAACCGTAAGTAATAATGCCTGTTTCTGAATCATAATGTCCAGGATACTTCTTGTGGCCAAAAGCATCCATGAGCGTTTTCTCATGCGCGGTTGTTGGCCTCTCGTAGCGGGGAGCATATTCCTGAAAGTAGAAGGGCATGATCTTGTACGTTCTCCAGCCCTTGGAGGTGAGCAGGTAGTAGACCTTGTGGCGGGGAAATTGCTCGTAAGCGCGCAGAAAATAGCGCACAAGCTCGACACCCATGCCAGTGCTGCTTCTGTACTCCGGCAAGACGACCGTATCACCGGAGAACACACCCTTTACCTCTTCATCTGGCAGCGCGAGGGTGAGCACCATCACTGTCGACCACCCGACGATTTCTCCCTCGCTGTGTTCTTTCCGCAGGATCATCACGGCGTCTTTTTCCTCAAAGTCGCGGATGAAGTCCTGCTGACTTACACCGAGGAAGCCCTGGCAGAGCAGCCGGTAGAACGCCTCCTTTTCCTGATCGGAACACAGAGAGACGTCCTTTGTCTGGCTGAAGATGTGGGGCATAGAAGCAACTCCTCGCAGCCTGCTCGTATTGAGATTATCGTCTGGTGCGTGTATTCTTTTGTGACCATGATATAACAACAGCGAGACAGGCTCAACATTTCTATCGTCGCTCACTTGGTGATTTCCGTCCCTGTACTGTAAGGCGTCCGCAAAGACGCTCCTGGGCATGCGTCCCTACGAAGAACCGGGAGGACCCCTTGAAGATCACCTTGCTTTCGCCCCAGTCTCCGATGTACCGTAAACGCGGAATCTTCAGCAAAGCCCTCAGATATGCGCCTCTTACCCTCACGACGCTGGCAGCGCTGGTGCCGGAGGAACTCGATGCCGAGGTTCGCATCGTCGATGAAGGCGTCGAAGACCTGAACATCGAAGCGCTCGACGCTGATCTCGTTGGCATCACCTGCATTACGCCAAATGCCCCCCGCGTATACGAGCTTGCGCGCCAGTTACGTGCGAGGGATATCAAGGTTGTTCTCGGCGGTGTCCACCCAACACTTGTTCCCGAAGAGGCTCAGCCGCACGCGGACGCCATCGTCATCGGCTATGCAGAACAGTCATGGCCACAACTCTTGCGCGACTTTGCGGCGGGGAAGATGCAGCCTCGCTACGATGAGGAACCTGGCTATCGCTTCGCCAACGTCCCTGAGCCCCGGCGCGACCTGCTGAAGCGAGAAGGGTATATCACGCTCAACACCGTGCAGGCGGTACGCGGTTGCCCCTATAAATGCAACTTCTGTGTGGTGCCTGTCGCCTGGCCAAGATACCTCCATCGCCCCATCCCGGAGGTGATCAGCGAGATCGAACGCCTCGAAGGTGATTCCTTCCTCTTTCTGGATCTGAGTCCCATCGAGGATCCCACCTACATCAAGGCGTTATACCGCGAGCTGATTCCGCTGAAAAAGCGCTGGGGTGGGCTTGCCACCATCCGCATCGCCCGCGATCGAGAGATGCTCAAACTAGCGGCCCAAAGCGGCTGTGGGGGACTGCTCATTGGCTTTGAATCAGTATCGCCTGCGACCATCAAGCAGATGAGAAAAGGCTTCAATAAGCCAGAGGACTATATCGAAGCCGTCAAGATTCTGCACGATCACGGCATCGCCATCAACGGCTGCTTTGTTTTCGGACTCGATGGCGACGATAAGGAGATCTTCGAGCGCACCGTTGAATTCGTCAATCGGGCTGCTATTGACCTGCCCCGCTTCTCGATCGCGACGCCGTTTCCCGGCACGCCGCTGTACAAACAACTGGATGCGGAAGGGAGAATCCTCACCAGGGACTGGACGTACTATGGCGGGCAAAATGTCGTCTTCCAGCCGAAAAACATGACGGTCGAGGAGCTACAACATGGCGCACAGTGGGCGTGGAGGCAGGTGTACAGCTTCCCATCTATCGCGCGCCGGGTGGCTGGTTCAGCAGCTTCGCGCTCTGGCCTGGTTCTGAAGACCTCGCTGCTTGCGAACATTGGATATACCAAATACGCCCGGATGCTCCCCGACTATGTTCCTGTCCCTTGTGAGGTAGAGCCCTGGCGTGCTCAGCCCGTGGGGGCCCGGTAGCGCCTGAAAGGAGACCATCGTGAAGATCACCTTCATCACGCCACAGGTGGGCAGGAAGAGCAGTAAGGAGTATGTGCGTACCTGGCAGATGGAGCCGCTCAATATTGCTACCCTCGCGGGCTTAACGCCATCTGATGTCGAGATTGCCTATTACGACGAGCGCATCGAACGCATTCAGTTTGATGCTCCGACCGATCTGGCCGCTATCACCGTCGAGACCTACACGGCCAAGCGCGCCTATGAAATTGCCGCCGAGTATCACAGCAGAGGGGTAAGAACGATCCTGGGAGGGTATCACGTGACCCTCATTCCAGACGAGGCGCAGGGGTATGCCGATAGTATCCTGGTAGGGTACGCCGAGCCACTCTGGGAGCAGGTTGTGCGCGATGCCAAGCGGGGAACCCTCCAGCGCCGGTATACGCAGAACAAGGCACAGCCTTACGAGTATGGCATGCCTCGCCGGGACATCTTTCAGGGGAAGCCCTATTTCAAGTTAAGTTGTCTTGAAACGGGGCGCGGTTGCCCACTCCACTGCAACTTCTGCTCGATTGCTGCTGCGACAGGTTCTCGCTATCAAGGGCGTTCCATCGACAGCATCGTCGCGGAAATTGCTACGCTCAAGAACCGCAATGTCTTCTTCGTGGATGACAATTTCGTTGGGAACCTCAGGCATGCCCGCGACCTCTGCCGCGAGCTTGCTCCGCTCAAAATCAACTGGGTAGGTCAGGGTACGCTCAACATGGCACGTGACGAAAAGCTGCTTGACATTATGGCGGAGAGCGGCTGTGCCGGAGTGCTGATCGGCTTCGAATCGCTGCGCCATGATACGCTGCAGCTCATGGATAAGCAGCTCAATGTGGTCATGGGAGACTATCAAAAGCTGATTACTCGCCTGCACCAGCACGGTATCGGGCTGTATGGAACCTTCATCTTCGGCTATGATTCCGAGACGAGCGCTGATACCCTGCGCACAGCCGAAGCGGCCATCGATTTCGGCCTCTTCATCGCGGCATTTAACCACCTGCTGCCGTTCCCCGGCACGCCGCTGTATGAGCAATTTCGCCAGGAGGGAAAACTGACCGACGAACAATGGTGGTTATCGCCGACGTTTCGCTTTGGCGATGTGCCGTTCAACCCCAAAAACGTGACTGCGCAAGAGTTGCATGAGCTCTGCCTGAAAGCGCGCCGGCGTTTCTACAGCCTGCCGGGAATCGTACGGCGTTCCGCGAACATCAAAGGCAATGCCACAACCGTGCGCAAGGCAGCTGCGTTTTGGGGGATTAACGCGCTGCTGCGCAAAGAGATCGGGCAAAAGGATGGGCTGCCCCTGGGAAATCTGCCGGTGCGCCCTTCCCCTCTCTACGTTGAGAGCAGGACCTGATAGGGAAGGAGCCAGCATGGCTGGGCGATTCGACTTTGCCCTGGCGACAGAGGCGGACGACAGCGATCTTCGCGAGCTGCTCCGCCAGATAGCGATGCCCGGCAATATTACACTTGCATTCCTTCGCGAGCCGTCGTTCTTTCTGGCCGAACGGGCCGGAAGTACGGCTAGTCAGGTAATTATGTGCCGAGATCGAAAGCTCGGGCTGCCGGTGGGCATGGGCAGCCGGAGCTTTCGGCATGTCTATATTAATGGCGAACCAACGAACGTCGGCTACCTGAGCATGCTGAGAGGCATCTCTCAAGCACGCGGAAATATCGGGCTGGCGCGCGGCTATCAATATCTCAAGGAATTGCATGCCGATGGCGCTGTCCCGTACTACTTTACAACGATCCTGGATGACAATACCGACGCGATGAAGCTTTTGACCAGCAGGCGCAGTAGCCTGCCTGTTTATCAACCCGTCGCGCGCCTTGTCACCTATCTTATTCCGCTCGCACGAAAGCGGCACGGGCACAAGCCACGCAGCGCAGTCAGCAGAGGGAGCCGGGATGACCTCCCGCAGGCGGTCGCCTTCCTCCAGGAATGGAACAGCCGCTATCAATTTGCCCCAGTGTATTCGTTGCACGATATGCTCAGCCAAAGCACATTGCTTCCCGGCTTTTCCTGGGAAAACTTGTATGTATATCGCGAGAATGGGAAGGTGCTGGGGACGCTGGGCGTGTGGGATCAACAGTCTTTCAAGCAAACTGTTGTAACAGACTACTCCCCTAAAATGCGGGCCATTCGTCCGGTGTATAACCTGTATGCCTCGGTGCGGGGCATCCCGCGCTTACCACGCGCCGGTGCGAATATCAATGTCCTGTACGCGGCCTTTACGAGCGGCGACAGGCCTGTGTTCGCGGAGTTACTAGGCCAGGCGTGCGACGACTGGTCCGGAAGAGGCTACGATTACTTGTCTGTAGGCTTTTGTGCGGACCACGCATGCTCTTCCGTTGCGGCTCGCTATGCCACACAGCGCATTGCCAGCACTCTCTATATTGTCTACTGGGCTGAGAACGACGTCTTGCTCCCTCAGGCGAGCAGACCAGCACATCCAGAGATCGCGACGCTGTAGAAGCGACCGACCTGGCCTCTTCCGTTCATCGCAGTTCTCGAATATCGCGTACACACAAGCCAAGAGATGCCGGGACTACGACGAGCAGACCGGCTAGCGCGAATACCTGGGCAGGCCCGATGCTATCGGCAAGGAGGCCTGCCAGGACGAGGCCGCCGGGCAATGTGGAAGCCACTCCCAACTGCGTGATGCTACTGACGCGGCCCAACTTGTCATTCGGCACCTTCTCTTGTTGGAGCGTCCCCCACAGGATCGTAAAAACCGCCAGGCCTGCGCCTACCAGACTAGAAGCAATGATCACGACGACCGGCTCGATGGGGCGCGGCAAGGGAAGCGCACAGGCGATCAGCGCGCATCCCCCGACAAGTACCGCACTATAGGCAACGATGCCGCGCCGCACCTTGAAGGCGCTCCCCAGGACCAATGCGGCGACGATCGAGCCAACCGCGTCTGCTGTCGCCACCGCCCCTATCAGCCAGATACCCGCGCCATACACATCGCGCACCAGCCTGGGAAGCGACACCCACATTGCCCCCGCAAACCCTGCACCGACTAACGGCGAGGCCACCACCGTCACCCACAGCCAAGGAATGCTGAACACGTAGCGTATGCCGTCTCGTGCGTCTCTCATTGCTCCCCGCATGCCTGGCAAAGAGTGCTCGTGCGCCTTGCGTTCTTCCGTAGCATGAGAGACGTGAGAGGACACCGATAACGGAGGAAGGCGCAGGACCAGCAAGCAGAGCGCCGAGATGCCATAGGTCATGGCATCAAAGGCGAAGGCACTGGCCATCCCGAAAAGCGCGGCGCAAATCGCGCCCGGTATTGGCCCCAGCAGAAAGCCGACGTTCCGACTCAGCGTGTTAAGCGCGTTGACGGAGGTCAGCGCTTCTGTCTCCACGAGCTGCGGCATAATAGCCTGGTATGCCGGGTCGAAAAAGCTGCTCACGATACCAAAGAGCGGAGCCAGCGCAACCAGATGCCAGAATTGCAGCTGATGGGTCCAACCCAACCAGGCAATCAGCAGAACGATGCAACCACGGCCTGCGTCGGCGCAGAGCATGAGCGAACGCCGCGATGCGCGGTCCGCGATGACGCCACCGAGGAGCAGAAAGAGGATTCTTGGCGCCCACTGCGCGAGCAGGATAAGGCTCATGGCGGTGGCCGAGCCGGTCAGGAGCAGCACTTCCCAGGTGATGGCGATGGTGAAGACGGCGTCGCCAATGACAGAGATAGTCTGCCCTGTCCAGAGCAGCGCGAACGGCCGCGAGCGAAACGCCTGTGCAAAACGCAACCGCTCAGCTAGTGCTGCG
>DASVOW010000171.1:0-2665 GCA_036383155.1 Ktedonobacterales bacterium | reverse complement strand
TCGAGGCTGACAAGGCGCCGGTGCGCATCGATTCGTTTGACCAGAAGGCGGAGCAGATCGTCATGGTGCCCCGCGTCGTTGGAGGCTGAGGCCCATGCTCTGGGAAGCGTTCGTGCTGCTTCTAGCCGTATGGATGGTCTTCCTGGTGTTGGCGCTCGCCTACCTTGCCCACACCACAGGTGGAAGCTGGGGACGCTGGGGCAGGATGCTCGGTGACCGCATCTCGGCTGAGCACCGCGCGCACCTCTTGATGCGTGAGATGCTCTCACCGGAGCAGCTTCAGCAAGTGTCCAGACACGGGTACCTCGAGGTCGCCAGTCCCGCATTCCCTGGTCGCGTCTATCGCATCCCCGGAGGCGGAGGATTGGTGCGTGTCTACGAGCGCGGGCATGCGATCATGGATCTCTGCCTGCAGCCTGTCGAGTCGCTACCTGATGGCGATGTCGTCGTCATGCACAAGTTGATGATCGAGGGCAATGAAGCGGAGTATCTCGCCAAGGCCAACCACTTCGCGCCGGGTATTATTACCCTGCGCTACGGCTACCTCTAGGCGTCATCCCCGCATCGCTCTCGGATGATCAACACCTCTTCTCGCGGGGGTGCGCCGCGCCAACACAGGCAGTAACGCGTGTTACTTCGTCCGCAACTGCTGGCAGTGCCAGCGGGATAGGGATGCGGTAACGCGCGTTGCTGTTTGCCTGGGCAATACACCGCTTCTCGTCGCTGATGCTTGTGGATGGCATCGCGATTCGCCTTGTGTGCGTTCCCGATAGAGGCACGGACCTGCGGCGAGCCATCTCAGAGCCTCAGACGATGAAAAGTCGGAAATCGACGATGGCATGACTACAGGGGCAGCGCCTCCCGCACATCCCCCGTCTGCGTATCAAAGTAATGCCGCGGTCGTATCATCGTATTCTTGCCAAAGAGGATCAGCTCCCACACCGGCCCGCCGATCCCCTGCTGACTGTGAATGTCGTGCGGTGGATCGAGCCAGTAGATGACATCCCCGGCCCAAGCTCACGCTCCGACGCGATGCGTACCTCTGCCTTCTCCGGGTCCGCCCCATCGTCGAGCCGTTCCCACGCATAGTAGTGATCACGCCCCTGCACCACACACGCGACCGCCCATGCCCCATGATCGTGCACCGGCGTCGGCGCCTGATCGGTGAATTTCGCCAGCACAAGCGTAAGCCCCTCGGCCCCCTCCGACTGCAGCACGGTAGCGGTAGACTCAGTCCCGTGCATAGACGTCAGCTCGCTGTTGGAGAGAAGCTGTTCCGTCCCGGATAGCCGGCGTAGCCGCTCTCCAATCGCCTGCAAGCGGCCCTCCGTCACCCCATCTGCCGCCACCGCCGCCCGCGCATCCGCCATAAACTGCTCGATTGAATAGGCACTCTCAGCGTTCGCCATGTCCGTACCTCCACGTGTGTAGATGGACCGGTAGTCGAGTGCGCGAAACTGGTATGCTCGCGCCAAATCAGCCTGAATGGTTGGCGCAGAGCGGGGCTTTTAAGCCCTGTCCTCACCCGTGCTCCGGCTTTTCAAAGCCAAGACCATGCACCTCGCATTCCTACATCCGCTCGATAATCGTCGCCGTACCCAGCCCGCCGCCGCAGCACATCGTCTCAAGGCCATAGCGCGCGCCACGCCGCTCCAGTTCGTGCAGCAGCGTCACCATCAGCCGCGTGCCCGATGCGCCAAGCGGGTGGCCCAGCGCGATAGCGCCGCCATTGACGTTGACGCGCTCCATATCCGGCTGCAGCTCGCGCTTCCACGCCAGCACCACCGACGCGAACGCCTCATTGATCTCCACGAGATCGATATCGTCCAGTGTGAGCCCCGCCTTCGCCAGCACAGCCTTCGTCGCCGGGATCGGCCCCGTCAGCATCAACACCGGGTCCACGCCGACCACCTTCTGCGCGACAATCCGAGCGCGCGGGCGCAGGCCAAGCTCGCTCGCCTTCTCCGGTGTCATCAGCAGCACAGCCGCCGCGCCGTCGCTGATCTGGCTGCTGCTTCCCGCCGTGATCCGCCCAGCCGCCGTAAACGACGGCTGCAATCCCGCCAGCTTCTCCAGCGTCGTATCGCGTCTGACACCCTCGTCGCGTGTGAAGACGCTCCCATCCGCCAGCGACACAGGCAGAATCTCGCGCTCGAAATATCCCGCGTCCTGTGCCGCGGCGGCAAGCTGGTGGCTGCGCAGACCAAACGCATCCAGCTCGTCCCGGCTGATATTCCACTTCTCGGCGATCATCTCGGCGGAGATGCCCTGATGCACCATCGGATACACCTCCATCAGTGACGGCGGGAACGGATTACCGCCGCTTGCAATGGATGAGCCAATCGGCAGCCGCGACATGCTCTCGACGCCCGCGCCGATAGTAATATCACAGACCCCCGACTGAATGAGGTTGGCGGCGAAATGGATCGCCTGCTGCCCCGAGCCGCACTGCCGGTCCACCGTCGTCGCGGGAACCTCGATAGGGAAGCCGGCTTGCAGTACCGCATTGCGGGCGATATTGATTCCCTGCTCGCCCACCTGGCTGACGCAGCCCATCACCACATCCTCGACCAGCGCCGGATCGATTCCTGCGCGTTGCGTCACCTCGCGCAGCGCCATCGCCGCCAGCACCACCGGATGCACATCCTTCAACGCCCCATTGCGC
>DASVOW010000170.1:0-15432 GCA_036383155.1 Ktedonobacterales bacterium | reverse complement strand
AAATCGGCAAGAAAATCGGCAACGCCACCGGCAATACCGATTGCCATCCATCATCCCGCAATTCAAAAGCCCTCGCCCCTAAACGCCCATCCATCCACTGCAAACCCGGCAACGATTCCGGCAAGAAAATCGGCAAAATCGGCAAAATCGGCAATAAGCTCAACTATAGCCTTACGGCCATCTCCGGCAAACATTCCAGCAATAAGTCACGCGCCTATCCTACCACTGCCCGCATCCTCACCTCTCCACAGTCCCCGTAGGGGGACTTCGCGGTGGAGCATAGCGCAGCCGCCATGCCCGGTTTCAACCGTCTGCCGTTCCCCGGCCACATCTTCGGCCACATCCCCAGCCACAAAATCGGCCACATCTCCGGCAAGAAAATCGGCAACGCTTCCGGCAATATCTCCGGCAATGACGGCATGCTCGCCCTTATCGCCGGAACCCCCAAAGCCCCAATATTCCCGCCCTCTCCCAGGCATCGAACCACACAAATCAAAAATCGCGGCAAAAACGGCAAACTATCCGGCAATGCAATCGGCCACACTTCCGGCCACAAAACCGGCCACACCCCCGGCCACCCTTCTCGCCGCATTCCCCTCCTCGCGCCCACGAAGGGGCAGCGGGAGAGGCCTACCGCTTTCGGCCACGTTATCCTCCCACCCATCACCGCTCACCTTGCACGAGTCAAAAACGATTGCTCGACAAGTGATCGACGAAAAAAAGACGAGAAAAAATGCCGAACAGCCACTCATTCCGCGACACCACAGTGGAAATTTCGCAGACGTCTCACGCCCTCCGGCTCACTCCGCTCCCCACGTGCCGCTCCTCGGCACGCGGATCGCCACCGTCGTACCCTCGCCCGGCTCGCTCCGCACCGCGAGCGACCCGCCCACCAGCGCCACCAGCGCGCCATGCGTCAGCAATCCCGTGCGAGTGCCAGGAGTGGTGAGCAGCGCATTCGAGAGGCTGGTATCCGGCATGGCCTCTCGTGGGGTGCCCCTATCGTTGTTCTGCAAGCCTACTCCATCGTCACTCACCGTCACCGTCACCCATCGTTCATCTGCCGCCAGCGCCACACGCATCGCCAGCTTCCGATGCATATCGTCGCCGCGACCATGCCGCCCAGCATTGCGCACGGCCTCCAGCGACGCGCCAAGCAGCAGATCCGCCACGATCGCCGGCAACGCATCGGCTGCCGCGCCCGCCTCCCGCGTAGCATCCCATTCAGTCACATCAAACGTCCCGCGAAACTCGCCGTCGAGCGACGTGCGCAACACCGCCGTCAGCCCATGCTCGATCCGGCGCGGATTGGCAGCCGGAGCCGCGCGCATCAGCGCTGCGAGATCGTGGTGCGTCTTGCCCAATTCCTGCACCACGTCGCCGAGCTCGGCTCGCACAGCCTGCCCATCACTGCTCTGTGTTGGCTCGGCGACAGCCAGTGGCGCATTACCGCTGGCGGCAGCGCCTCTCGCCACAGACGCCGGGGAAACTGGCGTACCCGCGCCCACTCGCCCGCGCAACGCCTCCAGCCGCAGCATTGCCAGATGCAACCGTGGCAGCACCTCGTCATGCAACACACGACGCGGCAGCGCCGCGCTCAGCTCGGCCTCCAGGCCGCGCCGCCGCGCCAGCGACGCCACAGCCTGCGCCGCGGCGAACTCCCCAACCGCATCGAGAATACGCTGGCCGCAGGCGCGAGCGACCTCCAGATCTGCCGAGGTATAGCCCGCCCCATCTACGCGGGGCCCCAGCGCCAGCCTGGCCACGACGCCGCGCTCATCCGAGACTGGCAGCGTCCACTCTCTGCTATCCTCCAGCCCCGCTGCCGCCGCGTCAGTATAGACAAACGTGCGATGCAGGCGCCCTGCCGTGAGAGTCAGCCTGCCGCGCGATGCGCCGAGTACGTCGCGACAGAGGCTGGTAAAGAGCGCCTCCACATTGCGCTCCACCTCCTGCGGGTCAGTCGTAAGCCAGCCCGCATGCCCGACAGTCAGGCTCGTAATGAAGGGCCGCAACTGCATCAGCAGCCGGTCATGCTCCTCATACGCCTGCCTCGTAAAGAGCGCATATGTCACAGTGACCACTGCCACCAACACCAGCAAGTCGGGCAGAGCCTCAGGTGCGAGCGCCGCCATCCAGCCGACGACAATCGCGATGACACCTGCCACCATCGCTGTGCCGCGCCAGTGACTCAGGAAGCCGCGTTGTGGCAGCCGCCGCTCCACCAGCACGCCCTGACGCACCACCGCCCAGCCGATCAACAGCACAAGTCCGGCCAGCGCCACCTGCACCGCCAGGTCCGCCGTCACCAACACCAGGGGAACGTGCCCTGGCAGGGTACGAGGCAAACTCACGTCGAGTGTGCTCGTCAGCTGTGCCAGCAGTACATTGTGTTCGGCGAGCGATGTAGCGATGCCCACCAGCGCCACCACACCACCGGCGCACAGCATACAGATCGACGCGCCCAGCAGCGCCGGTCGTGCCCTGCCCCAGGCATCGGTGGCGTCCCAGAGCAGGAACGCATCGGTATTGCCAGAGGAGCTAGCCCCTCCTCCTGTGCTACCTGCACCCCTGCCACTGTGATGGCCGCCATCTGTACCGCCACTTCGACCCGCTGGACGCAAACGCTGCGCCACCAGCGTCACCCAAGGCAGGAAAGCACAGGCGGCAACGTACACGACGAACGCCAGGCCAAGCAGCGGCACCAGCGGCGACACCTTGAATGGGAGCCGCTGGTGAGGGCGCACCTGCAACGATGTCCCCAGCACCCGGATGAAGTCGCCGTAATGCCCGATCTCCGGCAGACTCAGCACCGCCAACACGGCTGTCGCGATGCCCAGCATCGCCGCCACCACCAACGCCGACCGGCGCAAGCGGCTCATCGTGCCGCCTGTCAAGTTGGCGTAGTGCATCCCGGTTGCCGCCCAGAAGAAGGGCGCGGCGAATCCCGGCACCCACGCGAGGTGCCACCAGAAATCGGTTGGCGAGGGGCCGGTCACTACGCCCGCACCCACCAGCGCGCCATGGCAGAGGAAGAAGAGCGCCGCCATCAGCAAGCCGATTCCACCGACCCACGTGACTGCGCTGTGCCGGTTCCCAATCAGCAAGACGGTCAGCCCCAGCCACAGATACGTGATCAGGCTAAAGACCGAGAGTCCGATAGCGAGTTGTGCCACCATGGGCTGGAGAATGCCGTCCATCAGGCCCGTCCTTCACCGTTGGCGGCATCGAAGAGAGGGGTCCAGCCGCCTTTGCGGTCGGGCACCAGCGCCCGGCCCTCCTCATCCCAGATGATCGGGCGGTCCCTGAGGTAGATCAGCGTCGCCCGGGCGCGCGCCACCTTCTCGTCGGTGGTGCTATCGCTCAGCCGCCACGCATCATAGATACGTCCGTTCGTCCGGCTGACGGCGCGAGCGTCGCGCAGGCCCAGACGTGCGGCGATCTGCTCATTGGTCAATCCCTGGGCCACCAGCTCCACGACCCTCATCTCGTTCGGCTCCAGCAGCGAGCGCGGTGAGACGGCGTCGCGCGCCCGCACCTCATCCACGCGATCCTCGATCTCCGGATCGATAAAGCTCCTGCCTGCGATAGCGTCGCGCAGCAGCGGCACCAGCATCGAGGGCAGCAGATAGTTGCTCTTGCGTACGTAGGCATAGTGGCTCAAGATGCCAGCGGCGCGGAACTCACGATAATAGGAGTCATCATCTTGAATAGAGTAGAACACGACAGGAAAGCGAGGCCGTTCCCGCCGAATGGCGACCGCCGCGCCCACACCGCTTGCCGCCGCCGCTCCAAGCTCCTGGTCGCGCAGCTCCACATCCATCAGCGCCACCTCGGGCCCACTGGCGTCGCTACCGCCGCCCTCGACAGCGGCGATTGCCTCACGAGCATGAGCCGCCTCCGCGACCACGCGCACCTCGCCAGTCGCCTCAAGTCCCTCGCGCAGAGCCTGGCGCACCGGCTTATGATCCTCCACCAGCAACAATCGGATCACGGCGATCTCCTCCTCTTTGTGGCTGGCGCGGCCTCACTCACATGTACCAGGCTTCATGTCATTCGCTCAGCGCGGTCCCAGTCGCGCCCAATCTGCGCTCATTATACACATCCAGGGCCTCCGCCCTACGATTCACGTGCACCCCACCTAGCAATCGCGTGCCATCCCCGACCGCCTGAGCGTCGTCCCCATGACATGCCAACACCAGTACTCACGCATGTGTGTCGCCGAAATGTGATAGGCTTTATACTATCCGGAAGGTGCATATCCGCGAGGATACCATCCATGGATACTCCGACGGCCCTCAAGCCGTTTCATTCAATAGCACATCCTGATACAAGAGCCCGGCGATACTAGCCAGCCCTGCGCCGGCAGGCTATCATCTCATCACGTGGCGCGCTCGCTGCAGTGGCGGCTCACGCCCAGCTCAGAAACGACATGTACGCTGCATGGGAGGCATACACAAGCATGGATCTCTCGCCCGTCCTTCTTCTCCTCGGTGTGGTTCTATTCTGGTTTGTCGTCTTCGTCTTCTCAATCCTCTTCTTCAGGAGCGCCTTGCGTGTGCCAACCGAGGCTGAGCTTGAGCTAGCTGAAGAGCACGCGCACTCACCCAACGCTCCGGCCACTGTTGAGGAAAGCGTGCGCCCATCGGTCGCCCACTAATCCACCACCCGCCATCCTGCCGCCCACAGATCATCGCCAGATCGTGGGCGTCTTGCTGTTCATTCCACGCCCACCTACCGGACCGGTATGATACTATAACAAGTATAGGACCACTCTAAACTCAGCGAAAGCGTATACATAACAATGGCAGTCATTCTCAAAACACCCCAACAGATCGCCCTCCTGCGCGATGCCGGGCGCATCGTCGCCGAGACCTATGAGGAGCTACGCCCACACGTCGTGCCAGGTGTCACCACCGGCGACCTCGACCGCATAGCAGAGGAGTTCATTCGCAAGCGCGGCGCGCTTCCCATGTACAAAGGCTTCGGCGCCATCAGCGGACGCAACGGACAGCTCCTACGTCCGCCTTTCCCCGCTACCATCTGCGTTGCGGTCAATGACGTCATCTGCCACGGCATTCCCAGCAAAAAGCAAGTGCTGAACGAGGGCGACATCATCGGCATCGACATCGGCGCGATCTATAAAGGGTGGATCGGCGATAGCTGCCGCACCTTCGCTGTCGGTGCCATCGATAAGGAATCGCAGCGGCTGATGGACGTAGCGTTGCGCTGCATGGAGCTTGGTATTGAGCAGGCGCGGCCGGGCAACCGCCTGGGAGATATTGGCGCCGCCATCCAGACCTACGCCGAGTCGAATGGCTTCTCCACCGTGCGTGAGCTGGCTGGCCATGGCGTGGGACGTTCTCTCTGGGAGGAGCCGACAGTCGCCCATTATGGCTCGCCTCACACCGGCCTCAAGATTCAAAAGGGCATGGTCTTCACCATCGAGCCCATGATCAACGCTGGCAGTCCAAAGACCCATACACTCCCCGATCAGTGGACCATCAGCACCGCCGATGGCTCGCGCTCGGCGCAGTTTGAGCACTCGATGGCCATTACCGATGACGGCCCCGAGCTTTTGACCGTACTCTAATCGTTAGGAGCGGGCACTGACCCTGAGGGTGACAGCTCTCCAGATGAGGCAGGAAGCATGTTGAAGGTACGAGCGCCAGGAAGTCCCTGGTACACAGCAGTCATCCTCATCCTCTTTGCGATGGTGCTGGCCTACGGGTTCGTCAAAGGTGATCCTGTCGCCTTCCTTATCCTGGCGGTCCTGTTCGTCTTCTTTGGCCTGCCGTTGCTGCTGCTCTTCGTGCTCAATCGCAGATCACAAACGCCATCGAGCGCAAGGGGCAACGGTACGGAGGCAGACAGAATACTTTCCGTGGTGGACGACGACCCGTCCCTGCTCGACGACCGCGATTCCCCCGACAGCAACAACTGAGATGCTGCGCCTCTTTCTCCGTCCTGAGGTGATTATCTGTGGGTGGTTCTGTCGAGCCCAATGCGCGCGAGGAAGACGTGTATGAAAGTGCGTCGGGGTGAGCATCACCACACGGATGCACACCCCGACAAATGGCCAGCACTGATACTACTGATGCGGCCTAGACCTCACCGATCCACGTCCCCCAGTTGCGCGAGAAGGACGAGACGGCGTTGGCATACTGGCCAGCAAACCAGACATTATTTGTGGCAAAGCCGTTAAACGAGGTGGCTGAGTAGTCGCCCCAGCGACAGACGGGCATGGTAGCACTGCCGCAGACACCTGGGCGGTAGGGACCCTCGCCAGCCTTGATCAGGATGCCGTTGGGCACAAACTGCCCGCCAGACTTGCGCACAGTGAGGCGCACTTCAGGATTGGTGGTGCTGCTGGAGTGGTCGAAGACCATATAGAGCGCGCCAAAATCGTTGAGCATCAGGGCGGGGTACATGACGGCATCGTCGCCACCACGGATCTCGAAGTAGTTGCTGGCGATGGCGTTCGCATTGGTGATCACACCACTCGATAGGCCAACGCGCACCTGTGCCCACTCGATGGCGGGGACGATCTGCGTACCGTTGTTGTGGCTGGTCTCCCAACCCATGTATACGTTGCCGTTGCGATAGACAGGCGTGGCGCTGATGCGCAGATCGCTCGTATCGATACACTGCTTGCAGGTAGTCTGATCAGCCGGAGGCGCGAAGTAGTACGGCTGTGTACCGCTGGCGAAGCCGAAGCTGAGTGTAGGAAAGCCGAAGGTGCTGGGGCGGAAGGCCCAGACGGCGAGGCCTTTGCAGCTATCGGCAGACGAGGTGCACGCGTGGCCGCTGACCGGATCGAATCCATTCAATGTATTCACAAAGATCCCGGCGCTCGGCCCAGCCCCTGCCGCCTCCGTTTGGACGGGCTGCACCGTGTCGGCGACATAGGCGCCCTGCGGCCCTATCACTTGCAGGCGGAAGAAGCCAGGCGCGTTGAGCTTGCTGTTAGTTTCCATCAGTGCCTTGCGAGCACCAAATATCTCGGCATATTCGTACGCTGTGCCAGCCTGGTTGAACATGTTTGCGGAGAAGTAGAAGTCGTGTGAGTCGAGGCCGATCATGGTGAAGTCGGCAACGTTGGTGGTGCCAAGTGACATCTCGAACGCGTAGACAAACCAGACGCCATTCGGGTTGCTGGTAGCGCTGACAGCAGTCCAATAGATGGACTTGAAGGGACACGTGTTGACGCCGATGGCGCCCTCGACCTCAAGCGCCGCGGCGAAGAAGCGGTGATCGTTGACATCCCAAATAGCGCGGGGGTCGCTCATGAAGGCAATGTTGCCGTTACTACACGCGCCCGGGCTCGGCGTGCCGAAGAAATCCTGGAAGGTCTTGGGCCAGCCAGGCTGCAATGCGCCCTGTCTATTGTAGACGGCGAAAGACGCGTTGACGCCCTGGAACACCCAGCTTGGCGACGTGGCCAATGCCATGTCGGGCGGATTACAGCCGATGGGCGGGCAGATCGTAGCAGAGCTTTGCATGCCCGGGAAGCTCGCTTTCAGCGCGAGGCTCCCGTGTGAGACGCCAGCGCCCTTGGCTGTGCTCTTGGCAATGCTTGCCTTCACCTTGTTGTAGCGGGAGCCAAGGGGATAGAGCGTTGGCAAGCTCTTCTCTCCAGCTGCCTGGATGCGGGCCGCGTTGGATGCGCCAATAGTGCCCTCATTTCGTGCATACTGCGCCATCACGGTAGAGGTGGCATGCTGTGCTGACCCATGCACTGAGGCTGGTCCGGTCCCTTCTGGCGCCGCGAAAGCAGGCGTAGTGGAAAACGCAGTAACAAGGACGACAGTTGCGAGGGAGGCGAGGATGGCGATGGGATTGCAATGCCTATGCATAGCGATTCGAGCCTCCTTGCGGCGCCCACGAGACACGTAGACGTCGCCTCACCTGAGCATCCAGGCAACATCGAGCGATGCCCTATTGGATGCAAGCCAACCATAACCATTGAGGGACGTGTGCTACCGAGCGCCAGCCGGAGGATGAGAGTGCGCGACTGACACTGTAGGAGTTCTGTGCTTCCTACATGAATCGTGCCATTGTGCCAGGAGACAAGTCTGCTACGGAGTGACGCCCAAATAGCCGACAGCCCCAGGTCTCTGGCGTACGATACGCCAGAGACCTGGGGCTGTCGATTCTTGAATCCTGCTGGGCGGGTTAGCGCACCTTCGGCACCTTGACCATGTTGCGGAGGCAGCGCGTGCAAATATTCACATTGCGCTCTTTGCCATCCAGCATGACACGCCGGTGCTGCACGTTCACCGCGAATCGGCGGTTGGTGCGCCGGTGCGAGTGGCTAACATTGCTTCCATACTGCGGCTTGCGCAAACACACATCACAGCGAGCGGCCATTGACATTTACCCCTTCACTCTGTCGAAATTATCCTGTTCGTCCCATCCGCTCGTCGTTGGCGGCACGGTGGCGTTGTCTGATGTATTGAGATCATCTGCTGCTACAGCAGATAAGCGTCACGCGTACTGGAGGCTCAATCTCCCTATCGGGTACTTCCCAGCCAACCCCCATTGACCGGAGAGGCCGGCGATGTTACCATCACAGGGCGCACGTATGTGCACTCGTAACATACGCAATGGCATGCGCATCCTTCATGGCGCGACAGCACCCGAATAGTATAACATGGCACGGCAGGCGCGCGCAAGCAATATCACCTAAGCATCATAATTGGTTCGCGTGCTAGAATGGGCTGACATACCCACCACATGCACGACTGGGAGCACATGAGGCGACTCGCGCGAGCGCCAATACACAGGCGAAACGGGAGAGAGAGCCTATGTCGGTAGAGAGCAGTAGTGGGCAAACTAGCACACGTCAGGCACCGTCCACATCTCACCATAGCGAGCCGGCTGCGCGCCAGCGACTTCGCAACACACGTGGTGGAGCGTTTGCTCCTGCTTCACGCGAGTTCCCCGGTAAGATCGAGGTTGCGCCACGCGCCATTGCGACGGTTGCCGGCAGGGCTGTAGCTGCGTGTTATGGAGTCGTCGGTATCGCGGCACGGCATCCGCGCTTTGGCGTGGTGGAGCTGCTGGCGCCGGAGCAATACGGACGCGGCGTCGAGGTGCGCTTCTCCGACGATTACATCACTATTGACGTGTATGTGGCGCTGGAGCATGGGCTGCGTATTACCGAGATTGCGCATAACATTATGGCGAGTGTCAAATTTGCCGTTGAGCGCACGCTGGAGTTGCGCGTGGTGCGCGTCAACGTGAACGTGCAGGCGCTACGTGTAAGCGGCGCAGAATAGCTGGCTGGAGAAGCGCTTTCGGGCGGGACGGGCGTCCCGCGGACGTGCGTGTCGTTTGCGTTGTTGATCACTGCGAGACGGAGGGTAGTGGGGCGCTGGAGCCCCGCGACACATATGGCAGGAAATATCTTCGCGCGCTTCGCGCGCACCCGGCAGAAGCACACAAGCGTCTTCGATGGTCAAGATCTGAAGCGCGCGGTGATGGCAGGTCATGCGTGGCTGGAGCAGCATCGCGACGCAATCAATGCGTTGAACGTGTTTCCTGTGCCTGACGGCGATACCGGCACCAACATGTCTCTGACAATGCGTGCCGCGGTCAAGGAGATCGCTGAGTCAAACGAGACTGCCGCCTCTGTCATTGCCGAGAAACTCTCGCGCGGCGCTCTGATGGGCGCACGTGGCAATTCTGGTGTGATCCTCTCGCAGATCCTGCGCGGCCTCAGCCATGGCCTTGATCAGAAGACGACCTTCACGGCCAAAGACTTCGCAGCGGCACTGAATGAGGCGGCGAAGCTCGCCTATCGTGCCGTCATCAAGCCGGTCGAGGGAACGATTCTGACGGTGGTGCGCGAGAGCGCCGAGGCTGCCCAACAGAGCGCGGATCGTGGTGCCGACCTGGCAACATTGCTCGGCGACACAGTGACGGCGGCGAAGGCTTCCGTGGCGAAGACACCGGATATGCTGCCGACGTTGAAGCAGGCCGGTGTGGTGGACGCAGGCGGTCAGGGACTGACGATGTTCTTCGAGGGAATGTGGCGCTACGTCCGTGGGGAATCAGTCCAGCTTACGGCGCGGGAGCAGCGCGAGGAGCATAGCGAGATTCATAAGGGCCGGGTGGCTGTCGAGGAGGAGTTTGGCTACGAGGTGGTCTTCCTCCTGCACGGTGAGAATCTGGATCTCGAGAGCATCCGTGACACGATTACGAGTATGGGCGGCGTCTCGACGGTGGTGGCTGGCGATACACGGCTCCTGAAGGTCCATACGCACACCGCCACTCCCGGCAAGATTTTGGATTACGGTGTGAGCCTGGGTAGTCTGCAAGATATTAACATTGAGAACCTGCAGGAGCAGAGCCTGCGCTATGCTGCCGAGAGCGCTCGCGAGTATGGTCTAGTCGGCAGCGCCAACGGCGCAACAGCACCGGCCGCGCAGAGCGCTGGTGGCATGGGTGCGGCTACGGCTGTGGCGTCGCCACCCCAACAGGCGGAGGCTTCGCAGCCTCTTGGCGATGTCGCTACGGTAGTAGTTGCCGCTGGCGACGGCTGGGTGAAGGTTTTTGAGAGTTTGGGTGCCACGCATATCGTGCCTGGCGGCCAGACGATGAATCCCAGCACGCAGGAGTTGTTGCACGCGGTCGAGGCGTGCCCGGCAGAGAAAGTCATTGTGCTGCCGAACAATAGTAATGTGGTAATGAGTGCGCGCCAGGTCCCACAGTTGACTTCGAAGCAGGTGCACGTTATCGCCACTGACTCGATGCCGCAAGGCGTCGGTGCGCTGTTGGCCTTTAACTTTGAGGCGGACTTCGAGACGAACTGTCAGGCCATGGAGTCGGCATATCAACGTGTGCAGACGGCGGAGATCACGCGGGCTGTGCGCTCTGTGCAGATTGACGGCATCAATGTGACCGAGGGCGATGTCATCGGTCTGGTCAACGGGCACCTCGTTACGGCTGGCACAGATTTGGATGCTGTTGTCCATGAGACGCTGACCCGCATGCATACCGAGCAGTATGAGATCGTCACGCTCTACTTTGGAGCCGACATAGCAGCGGATACGGCCAGCATGATGGCTCAACGTATCAAAGAGCGGTTCCCTGGTCAGGAGGTGGAGGTGGTACAGGGCGGCCAGCCGTTCTATGCGTATATCATCTCTGCTGAGTAAGTGAGTGGTGAGTCCAGCACCGGTATTGATTTGGAATACATGCGACCTCTTGGTGGCGCAGAGTTTGAGAATGAGGTAGGTTGTATCGTGGCAATTCGTATCGTCGTCGACAGCACCGCAGACATTCCTTCGGCCAGGGCGCGCGATCTGGGCATCGAAGTCGTGCCACTGACCGTGCTTTTCGGCGATGAGTCTTTCCGCGACGGCATGGACCTGGACGGGGCTGAATTCTATCGTCGCCTAGCGACGAGCGCGCAGGCGCCGACAACTTCGACGCCTCCGCCTGGACTCTTCGAGGAACATTATCGCAAGCTCGTAGCTGGCGGAGCGACAGGCATCTTGGCGATGCATATCGGCAGCGACCTCAGCGCAACCTACTCTGTCTCGCGCACCGCAGCCGAAGCCGTGACCTCCGACACAGGCGTGCCTATCGAGGTGTTAGACTCACGTACTGTCAGCTCGGGCTTTGGCTTGCCGGCGGAGATCCTGGCGCGTGAGGCGCGCGAGGGAGCGAGCCTGGAGCAGCTCAAGGCGCATGCGCAGAGCTTGCTCGCCCGCGTACATCTGGTCGCGGTGCTGGATACACTGGAATATCTGCGGCGCGGTGGGCGTATCGGCAACGCGCGTGCGATGCTGGGTACATTGCTCAATGTGAAGCCGCTACTGGAGGTACGCGACTCAAAGGTAGTGCCTCTGGAGAATGTGCGCACACGTGCGAAAGCTCAAGAGCGTATCGGCCAGATCATTGCTGGATTGGGTGAACTGGAAGCGGTAGCAATCTCGCAGAGCGATGATACCGTGGGTGGGCAATTGCAGCGCGTGGTGCAGTCCTTCTGGGATGGCCCCATCGCGATCTTTTCGCTTGGCCCAGTGGTCGGCACGCATGCTGGTCCCGGTGCGGGGGCCGTTGTTGCTATCACGCGGCGATGAGTCGGCAGACATATTGATGCCATCCTGGCAGGGGCTCCTGCTGTTCCCAGTCCCATTGGTGGACGCGCCTCGACCGGTAAGGAGTGAGATGCGATGCCAAAGTATTTCACGCGCGATGAGGCGGAGGCGCTACTGCCACGGGTGGAATCGCTGTTGCGTGAAATCCAGATACTGCGTGAGCAAGTAGTGGAGCTGGAAGAACGACTGGCCGAGCTTCGAGTGAAACTGATGAGCAATGGTCACCAGCGCGGCGATGAAATGCAACGTATGCAGGCCAGCCTGATGTCAGCGAGTGCGGAGATCACACGGCGAGTGCGCAATATCGCCGCGCTTGGTGTGCTCGTCAAAGACCTCGACACGGGCCTGATCGACTTCCCGACGCTGCGCGATGGGCGCGAGGTATACCTCTGCTGGCGCTTGGGCGAGGGCAGCCGCATCGCTTGGTGGCATGAAGTCGACTCGGGCTTTGCGGGCCGCCAACGCCTGGAGAACGATTAGCACGGGCCGGGCTTACATTGCAGCGAAGGGATGTCGCGCTTAGCGTGTGCCTCTCTTCGTTGCCGTGCTAGCCATTGCGGTTGGCTGCCTGGAGCATTGGGGCTTGCTGGGCTTCCTGGAACTGGGCCAGTTCATCCTCTGATGCGCCGGGCAGTATGAAGGAGAAGGTGGAACCCTCACCGGGAACGCCAGTACTGCGGACCCAGATACGTCCGCCCATCGCCTCGACCAATACCTTACAGAGATAGAGACCTACACCCGTGCCGCGCATAGGACCAGCAATGTCGCGTTCCAGCCGCACGAAGCGATTGAAGATGGTGTAGACATCGCGCGGCGGCACGCCTAATCCGTAGTCCTGCACGTTGATCTGATATTGTGGCGCCTCTTGCTTGCGCTGCGGACCGCCGTCGCCACGGGCGCTGCGCGCGAGGAAGCCAATCTGGCGCTTGGGATGGATGGCCGTAGCAGAGATGTTCAGCCGCGAGCCCGGCGGTGAGTATTTGAGGGCATTCGTCAGCAGGTTGATGATGATCTGGCGGAGGCGCACCTCATCGGCCAGCACCACGCCACCGGCAGGAATATCAAGCGCAACAGGACGTGAAGCGAGTGCGCTTGTGGTATTGATGCTGCCAAGCTCGCGTGGGTCGAATGTCTCCAGCACGGTCTGGACGAGTGGCGCGAGCGCCACGGGAACCACGTGTACCTGGGGCGTGCTCATGTCGAGCATCGTCACATCCAACACACTGCTGAGCACCCTGCGCACGGTGTCTCCGGCCTGCAGCGCGCGGGTCAACATCTCGCCGCGCTCCTGACTAGTTACCTGTTCATGCAGGGCGAGCAACATCTCCACGTTGCCATAAAGGGCCATAATTGGTGTCCGCAGCTCATGGTTGGCGTCGATGAGGAATTGGTCTTTGAGGGCGACGAGCTCGCGCTCACGATCGTATGCCAGGAATGCCGCCTCGACATCTGCCTGGGCGCTGCGGGCGGCGATCGCGCTCAGTGCGGCGATCATGATATAGAGCGAAATCAGCCCAATCGCCAGACTCAGGCGCACGCTCTCCTCACCCGATAGCTCGAACCAGCTTGCGGCTCCTCCCGTCGCTGGCATGCCACCGTTGTCGATAGCGAGTTGGGGCGAGAGTGGCGTGAGACTCATGCTGACGACGCCGGCTAGCGCGACTGCCGCCGACGTGAGCCAGTGTAGCCATTGTGGCAGTGTCAGACCCGCGAGGACGATGACGATAGAGAGCAGCGCGTAGCGCAGGAGGATGATCGCGTCGAGCCCGCCTGGCATCACATGGAGCCAGAGGATGTTGAGTGTCAACGACCCGGTGACGTAGATAATCGCTGCGGCTCCAGTGTGCTGGAGCGAGTTGAGCAGCGCGCAGAAGGCGGCGAGCAGCATCAGCGGCACAACGCTGAAAATGATGGCCTGGGGAATGTCGCCAATGTCTACGAGCAGCACCGCCGTGACCAAAGAAAGTACGATTTGTAGGCTGGTGAAGCCCAACAGCAGCAGACGCAGAAGCGCGGCTCGCCGGTGCTGGGTATGTTCGACGATATTTCCCAGCAGGATTTCGTCTGGGTCTGTGAGGAAAGGTTCCGTCAGGACGGCTCGTGGATAGACAAGCATAGCCTGAAACCACGCCTTCAGAGCTGTAAGCGGATCGTTCCCGCGCCACTCGTACTGAGTGGATGCGTTGCCCTGCTCATCCGAAGTTGAGAAGTGCGAGCCGGCCATTCACAGCCTCCCTCACAGGCGCGATCATGCAATCAATAGTCTTCGGTTAAACCCTGATAGCGTTGGCGGCGTTCTTCAGCAGAGAGACGCATCGAGCGATCAATCGTCTGGAGCAGGTCTGCCATCGTCACGGGCTTGAAGAGATAGGCATCGGCTCCGGTCAAGAGACCAGCCAGCTCCTCGCGTTGCTGTACGAGAGCGCTGAGCACAATGATCGGCGTTTGCGCCGTCGAGGGATCACCCCGCAGGGCACGCACCATCTGATAGCCATTGAGGTTGGGCATGCGCACGTCCACGACAACGCAATCTGGCTGAACGTCAAAGAATTGTTCCAGGCCGCTCACACCATCATTCGCAACGACTACATCATAGCCGCCCATGCGACGGAGGCCCTCGGTCAATAGCACGCTGAGAGACGGATCGTCATCTACTACAAGCACCCGCCGCGCACGACTGGCAGGAGTAGGTTCCATTTCGTGTACTCCCTCTTCCATCGCTGGCGACCCAGGAGGCTGGATTCATCATGACGTTCTGACGCTGAATGTGCCGGCGCTGCTCCACGAGAGGAGAGCAGGCAGCTTACGTGTTCAGGTGCGCCCCGCTAGGATACTACGTCGCAGCAGATTCGTCCACGTGGATATACCCTCGGCACGAGGCATCGCAACTATACAAAGGTAGCATGCAACCTGTCAAGAGGGGAAGTCAACTATGATGCTTCGTCCCCCATAGCCCCATAGCCGCATGGCTGCACGACTAAAGGGTGACCCGGCCCTTGCCGGCGGGCATGGTGAAGCGGAGGAATCCGCCGTTGGCGAGGCGCGTGCAGACCACTGCCATGGTGTAGTAGATCGCCAGTAAGAAGAAGGTGATCAACTCGCCGGTAAGGAATGCCACTGGCGAGAGCGCTTCGCTCCCGTGGGCGGTGAAGCGCGCGATATCGGGTCCACTCGCCGGTCCGCCCAGGAGATAGAAGTCGCCGAGCGCGAGCGCGATGACGATGTCGGCCAGGGTGCAATAGACGGCGAGTAGCGGGCCGAGTCGCCAGAAACGCCGGCTCATCTTTTCGCGGCGGGTCGAGACAACCCGCATGGCGGCCCA
>DASVOW010000169.1:0-3503 GCA_036383155.1 Ktedonobacterales bacterium | reverse complement strand
GCCACATGACCTTTTGCGTGAGGGCGATGAGGCCAGCGATGCCGAACAGTGCCGCGCCTGCGAGGAAGAGCAGGGAAACATCAGGGACGACGGTGGCGAGCGCGCCGTACGCGAAGATTGATAGTGGCGTGCCGATGAAACTGCCTAGCATCGCGAGGCTCATGATGCGCCCGAGCATGTTCTTGGGAATGCCGCGCTGGATGAGCGTGATCCACATGACGTTGGTACAGCCGATGAGCACGCCGAAGGCAACGAACAGTCCTGTCGTGAGGTAGACGTCGTGGGTGAATGGCACCCAGCCGAGCAGAACAGCGGAGGGCAGCAGCAGCAGGATCGCTATGAGTGGCTTGTGGCGCAGATGCCCTGTGAAACCTGCGACCAATGCCCCTGCGATAGCGCCGAACCCGTAACCGCCAAGAATGAATCCCTGCGCACGCGGCCCGTCACTCAGCCCAACCCACTGTTTGAGTAGTAGGGGGAGGCCGACTTCGAAGAGGCCATTGGCGGCGAAGTTTGCCATCAGGGAGAGGAGTACCATGGTGAGAAGGAATGGTGTGGCGCCCAGGTAGCGGAATCCCTCACCGAGGGCTGATAAGCCGCCGCGGGTGGCGCTTTGTGCCGGTGCGGAAGAAGCGGTGGGGGTGCTGTCGGATACGCCTTTGGATGGCATGCGGATGGCTATGAGCGAGATGACCGACACGACAAATGTGGCGGCGTCGATGACGAAGCCCAAGGCGAGGCGGGTCGCGCCGAGGACCGCACCGGCGATCCCTGGCCCGACGAAGTTGCTCACCTGCATGGCTATCTGGTCGAAACTATTGGCGGCTTGGAGATCGCTGGACTGGACGAGATAGGGGGGCATGGCGCTGGAGGCAGGGTAAAAGAGTCCGGTAGCGAGGCCAAGCAGACCAGTCAGCCCGACTACGGCCCAGAAGGGTATGGCGCCAAGCAATGCCCAGGTGGCCATACCTGTGATGATGAGGAGGCGGGCTATGTCTGAAGCAATCATCAGCGTGCGCGGGCCATAGCGATCCGCCAGGACGCCTCCTGCCAATGTGCTGATGCCTAATGTTGCCGACGACACGCCAAGCACGACTGAGAGGGCGATAGGCGAGCTCGTGCTATTGAGCACCAGCCAGGGTATTGCCAAGAAATAGAAGGCATCGCCAAGGCGGGATACCGTCTGACCGGCGACGAGATTGCGGAAGTTTGCGAGGCGCAAGGGCGCAAGGAATGAGGACTTGCTCGCTGATGGTTTCTGCGGCAGAGAAGGCGCGAGCTCCGCATCTGCTTCCATCTGGCTGTATGATGCGTGCATCTGGGTGGCGGTCCCGCCTTCGTCTCGTGTCTCCACGGCCGAGTCTCCTTCCAGCGCCAGTGCACTGGGTACTATTTACGTACTATCCGGTCGGTATATGAATGATACAGAAGAAGCCGGTAGTTGTCAAGGGATACTTTAGGGTGTTCTTAGGTGGGTTGCTGTGTTGCGCGGAGGGCGACGATGCGCGCAACGACCTCAATAGTGTCGTTGTAGCGGTTGCGATAGGACTGCAGGGTGTAAGCGACGTCGAGTGGGGGAAGTTGTGGTAGTTGGCGGCGCAGCTCCTCGCAACGGGACCCCTGGCGCGGCCAAAGGGCGACGCGTTCTACGCTGCCGTGGCTGGTACTCTCGCGGAGAACGAGGCGCAGGTTACGGCCTTCGACGCCGCTGGGCCAACAACGCACGATGCGCACACCTTCGCAGATAAAGACCGGCTCCTCGAAGCCCTGGCCGTAGGGTGCTAGCCGGGCAATTGCTTCTGCCCTATCCGGAAGGATGCTCCGGAGTGGTAGGCGGCAGTCAATCATGAGCGGACGGTCTGGTGTCCGAGGGATGCCTTCGCCTGGAGCGTCGGATTGATCAGGCATACTTTGTTGTTCGGCCTGCCCTGTTGTACCGGCGAGCGGGGCGATGTCATGGGCTGATGGAAGGGGATGCTGGTTAGAAAGGTTGGTGGCAGCGAAGTGGGCATTGAGGTATGCGAGGAATCCGCCGAGCTGGTCGGCGTCCAAGGTGAAGCCGACGGCTTGAGCATGGCCGCCAAAGCGGCGGAAGAACTCCGGTCGCGCCGCCAACACGCTGCCGAGATCCATGCCTTGCGGCGCACGAGCGGAGCCGCGGCACTCGCCGTTGGCACAACTGATGACGAATGCAGGCAGGTGGTGGTCCTCAGAGAGACGGCCGGCGACGAGTCCGAGTATGCCATAGGGCCAGTCATCGCCCTGGGTGATCAGGACAGAGTGCCGTTGCGCGCCGATCTGGCGACGTGCTTCGATAAGCACCGTCTCGGTGGTCGCCTGGCGCTTAAGGTTGAGGGTTTCGAGTTTGGCGGCGATGGTTTCAGCCTCGATGGGGTCGTCTGTCATCAGCAACTTCACCGCCCACATAGGCTCGCCCAGGCGACCTGCGGCATTCAGGCGGGGAGCGATGGAGAACGAGATGTCGCGAGCGGTTATCTCGCCGGGGCGTTGGTTGGCGCTGCGAATCAGCGCGAGCAGGCCGGCACGAGGGGCGGTGTTCAGCTGGCGCAGACCCGCATGAGCCAACGCCCAGTTTTCGGGCGAGAGGGGAACGACATCGCCAATGGTTCCAACGGCTACAAGGTCGAGCAAGCGGGTAAGTGCAGCGGTGGCCTTGTCGCCGGGTAAGGCTTCCTGGAGGAGTCGTTCGGCGAGGCGGAAGGCGACGCCAACGCCCGCGAGATCTTTGTTGTGGGAGAGGTCGTCGGGATGGCGCGGATTTACCAGCGCGTGGGCCTGGGGGAGGAGACCATGCGGGGGGTGATGGTCAGTGACGATCACGTCTATTCCAAGCGAGCGGGCGCGCTCTGTCTCTTCAACGTTGGCGCTGCCACAGTCGGTGGTGATGATAAGGTTGGCGCCATCCTTCGCGAGCTTGTCTAGGGCATCGCGGTTGAGGCCGCGCCCGTCGTCTTCGCGAATCGGCACGAATGGCGTAACGCGCGCCCCGAGCGCCTGTAACGCGATGGAAAGCAAGGCGCAGGACGTGAGGCCGTCGCAGTCGTAGTCGCCGAAGACGATGATGCGCTCGTCGCGCTGGGTCGCCTGCAGGATGCGCGTGGCGGCGCGGTCGAGGTCGCGCAATGGGGGGTCGGAGGCGCGCCAGTCTGCCTGAAGGAATGCACGCACCGCGTCGTCGCCGCGGACCCTGCGATTGTGCAGCAGTTGCACTTGCAAGGGAGTATAGCTTGGCAAGCCTTTCAAGACATCGGGCGGCAGCTGCTCGGCTATCTGCCACACCCTTTGTCCTGCGCTGTCTTCCAAAAGCGATGCCGCCATAGCAGCCATGGCGGTCTGCCGGGTCGCCGTACCCTCCGTGCTGCTTCCGCTATCCGTCATGCGTTGTGTTCCGCCTTTTTCAGTGGATTGTCCTCTAACGATACGCTCTGCAGAGCGATTGCGCCAGCAAAATGCCGTTTGGGTGACCGGTTTAGCACGTTTTT
>DASVOW010000168.1:0-4394 GCA_036383155.1 Ktedonobacterales bacterium | reverse complement strand
CATGGCGCCGATCGACGCTATCGGCTTCCTGGGAACGCTCGACGCGCTTTTCATCATCCTGATCTACATCCTGGTCAACGTCGCCTGTGTGCGCTTTTTCTGGCGCAAGCGCCGCGCGCAATTCAAGGTCTTCCGTCACGTGGTGTTCCCCGTCGTGAGCACGCTGATCGTGGGGACGATATTCGTCGCCGCCGTCACCTCGCCTGGATCCGGCCCGCTGAGCTTCATTCCGTACGTTGTGGCAGCGTGGCTTGCGCTGGGCGTGGCGTTGCTGCTCATTCTGCGCTCCAAGATCACGGCAGCCTGATCACGTCGCCACTCGCCCGTCTATGTCCTTTACCTGAAGGCGCAGCCTCCACGCGGGGTGCGCCTTTTTGGGCTAGCGCCAGCTGGCAAGCGCTCGACCTGCGTTACGATGGATGGAATGTGGACCTGACGATTGAGGGGTGGAGTATGGCGTTGACGATAGCGCTCGTTGCGGCGTCTCGACGTCAACGTGGCACTATCTGTCGTGCCGTAGACCAGTATGATCTCTCGCCAGTTTTTCGGCGAGCGCGTGACTTCTGCGAGCGTACATATGGTGAGTGGTATATCCTGAGCGCACGGCACTATGTGCTCTCACCGCAGCAGGTTATTGGACCCGACGACACGCACGTCTCTCTCCTCGACGCCGACGATCGATTTATCTGGGCGAAGCATGTCGCCCGCGTGTTGATTGCACGCCAGGAGCGCAGCGCCGAGCCGGTTCACTTCGCGCTCTATGCCAGCCAGCGCTATGCCGATCTGCTGCAGCGCGCGGCTCCCACGCTCACATTCGAGCTTCCACTGAGCGGGCTCGGACTTGTCGAGCGGCTGCGCTGGTTTGACCAGCGGCTGCGTGTGCGCTCGCGGGTGCTAGCACGCTGATAGATAATGAGCACAGCAACGCCGGGAGAGGCAGCGAACAAGACAGCAAGGATGGCAGTAACACGACAGTAGGCAGGCTTGCACCGCTCATCAGGATAGGAACAAGAAGCTTCCCAATGCCATGGCATACCCACTTACACCCCTCCCAAGGATAGGCCAGATGCCACACGCCGGATCAGCGCACTGGCGCGTACTGGACATGCGAGAGCCGCCCAGTTGTGCTGTGTTCTCTGTCAGTCAAGGCACATCTTGCGAGCACCACTGTTATCGGCTTGTGTCACGCGGGTGGACCTTTGTGACGGCGCTGTTATGACCGTCTGGTCTACTTGGAGTGGATCGAGAAGATACCCCACCCAGGTTGGGTGGTCGGGACGCAGCCAGCGCTCAAACGAGGTGAACCATGCTGCCTACAACTGGTCTTGACGCTACAACGCGCAACGCGCTTGTGACGCGGCTGAAGTCCATCGAGGGCCAGGCGCGCGGCATCCAGCACATGCTGGAGGACGGTCGCGACTGTCAGGACATACTCGACCAGCTTGCAGCCTTGCGGGCCGCCACACACGCGACCAGTATGCAGGCGCTAGAGGCGTTCGCGCTCCATTGCTTACGCGAGTCGGCCGATGCACCGGATAAGGTGATGACCCAGTTTGTGGGCGCAGTCGCGAAGCTGACGCGCTAGTGTTTCGAGCCGCCCGCATGTACCGCATGTGGCGATGAGTTGCTACGAGGACACGCGAGGCGGCTGCGACAAAGGAGACTGGCCCTCATGCTTTGGAGAGCACGAGGGCGCTAGAGGGAGGCAAACAAAATGGCGGACCGCATGTCACTAGTGGTGTTCTCAGGCACCGTGGATAAGCTCATGGCAGCATCGATTATGGCCACCGGCGGAGCGGCGATGGGTATGGATGTAGAAGTCTTCCTCACGTTCTGGGGTCTGGAGGCATTCCGCAAGGGCGCCTACAAGACAAACCAGAAGGTAAGCGCGGACTTTGCAGAGTACGGCCCTGTGATGATGGAAGCCATGCAGGCGAAGAAAGTTCCTACCTGGATGGATAACCTCACGAGCGCCAAAGAGATCGGTAATGTGACGATTTCGGCGTGCAGCATGACGATGGAATTGTTCGGGTTGAAGCTCAGCGATATGGAGCCGATTGTCGATGAGGTGACCGGCGTCGCAGTATTCACCGAGCGTGCTCGCGAGAGCAAGATTACGCTGTTCATGTGAGCGCGGCACAACCTGCTGTCTTGCATATGGCTGAAGGAGGCAACCGCTATGTCAGAGGTCATGCATGTCGCCATTGACAAAGAGATAGACGCGCGTGGCAGCTTCTGCCCGGGTCCGCTGATGGAGCTCATCCGGGGCATCAAGGTGCTGCCGGTGGGTGGTGTTGTGGCTGTGCTGTCGAGTGATCCGGGCTCGGCCAAAGACATTCCCGCGTGGATTGAGAAAGCGCGCCATGAGTTCATCGGCGCGTTTCCTGAAGACGGTTACACGCGCTTTGTCGCACGCAAGGCCCATTGAGAGGGGGATGCGCATATGCCCCAACGAATTGTCATTGTAGGAGGCGGTGTGGGCGGCACTATTGTCGCCAACATGGTTTCGCGCGCCCTCGCCACCGACCAGGCTGAGATTACCGTGGTCGATGCGACCGGCCAGCATGTGTACATGCCGGGTTGGCTGTATCTCCCGTTCAACGGCCACGAGGGGCTGGAACTTTCGCGCAGCGAGCGCTCGCTGCTGAACCGGCATGTGGAACTGGTGACAGGCTCAGTCACGGCGATTGATACGAAGAATCGCGAACTGGCGGTGCAGCGTGCCGCCAACACAGATCGGGGAGACGGTCAGAACACGGCGACGGAAGCCATGTACCCATACGACTATCTCGTGCTCGGCACCGGCGCGCGGCTCGCCCCAGAGGACCTTCCAGGGCTAGTGGAGGGCGAGGGGGCATGGCACGATTTCTATAGTCTGGAGGGGGCGTTGCGGCTGCGGGTTGCGCTGCACGAGTTCACCGGCGGGCGGATCGTGCTGGCAATCGGCGGCATTCCCTATCGCTGCCCTCCCGCGCCGCTGGAGTTCGTCTTCCTGCTCGAAGACTGGCTGCACAAGCGTGGATTGCGCGACCGAACAGAGATCCAGTATCTGTATCCGTTGAATCGGGTCTTCCCGATCGAAAGCGTTGCCGAGGTGGCCACGCCGCTGCTCGAACAGCGTGGCATCCAGTACACGACGTTCTTCAATACAGAGGAGCTAGATACCGAGCACAAGGTCGTCAAGTCGCTCGAAGGGGAGGAGATACCGTACGACCTGCTCGTGATGGTGCCACCGCATCGGGGCGCTCGCGTCATCGAAACGTCCGGCTTGGGCGATCCCCAGGGTTGGATCCCGACGCACCGTGACACGCTGGAAGTCAAAGGGCAGGAGCACATCTTTGCCCTGGGCGACGCGACCGATCTGCCTGTATCAAAGAGCGGGTCGGCAGCGCATTTCGAGGCCAAAGTGATCGCGGCGCGGCTGATCGCGGCAGTGCGCGGCGAGGAGCCGGATCCCAAACACGCTGCCTACGATGGCGAGGTGATGTGCTTCCTCGAGACGGGGCACAATACCGCGACGCAGCTTGTCTTCAACTACGAGCATCCACCGAAGCCGCCCCGGCCGAGCCTCTTCTACCATATGGAGAAGCAGCTCTTCAACCGGGCGTACTGGTACATCGTGCCACAGGGACTGGTGTGATGTGTGCTGTGGCAGATCAGTATAGGCATGCGGAATACACGAGCAGGCGGTAGACTTTAGAGGGTACTATTGGAGTCGGAGATAGACAGCGGCCACCTGATAGAGCGTCAGGTGGCCGTTACATATGGCTTGCCGGGCAACTCATCCCATAGCGGGGATATGGCCCGCATTCTGCTCCGGCTGCGCCTCGACAATGGGTGGCTCAGAGGCCGTCTGCCCCTCGTGCTCCATCTCTTGTACCTCTAGCTGACGATCGCGAGCGGCGAGCCGGATGAGAAATACTGCCGTCGAAAAAACGATTACATAAAAGCATACAACCGCGATTGGCCAGACGAGTGCGGACATTCTTTCCTGCCTCCTCGATTTCCTGCCTCCTCGCTCGCTTTCTGGTTCTCCAGTTTATGCACGCCGAGTCTGCTCAGCAGGGCAAACACTCGACGCAGCATAATCTATACCCAAGCAGTGCTGGACGTATGATGGGCGAGCACGAACTCAAGCGGTGCTTCTGCCATGCGGAATGTGTGCATCAGATTGGCGGTCGTGCCGAGCGAATTTTGCCAAAGCTTCATGTTTGACAGTGGCAACGCATGCCCTCTATACTCTGTAGTGCGGCAGGCGCGGAGCGAGGCGTCTCGCCTGGTGTGTCGCGGCGAGGGAGGCTGTTTTTCGTGCTTGTTGACACGCACACGCACGTGCAGATGCATCAATTCGATGCCGATCGGGCGGACGTGATCGGTAGAGCATTCGGCGAGGG
>DASVOW010000167.1:0-1758 GCA_036383155.1 Ktedonobacterales bacterium | reverse complement strand
CGCGCGCACGGACACAAGATCACCCACGACCTGTCGCGGGCGGGCGTCCTTGTCGTCGATTCCACCAATCCGAGGGATCTTGCGTCCCTGGCAGGGGTTGCCGGGGTCACCACAGATCAGATTCGTATTAAGACGCCGAAGGAAGATCTGGCATGGATTGACCGCAGTCAATTGTCGCCCTGCGCGGTTACTCCGACCGCCTGTGGGCTTCAATGGGATCTCGCGCGTATCAACGTGCCGAAGGCGTGGCAGACGACCCGTGGCAGCGCCAGCGTCAAGGTCGCGGTGCTCGACACCGGTCTGACCTCTACCCACGAAGAGGTCGGCTCCAACTATGATAAGGCTGAAAGCGCCTCCTTCGTGCAGCCCAACTCCATGTGCTCGCAGGACGCAACCACTTTCAGCAGCATCGAGGACTTCCAGGGACACGGCACGTGGACGAACACCCACGTGGCAGGCGTGACTGGCCACTTCATGACCGGCATCGCGCCGCGGACGACGCTCATCAACATTCGCGTGCTGGGCGCTTGTGGTTTTGGCCTCGACAGCTGGATCCTCACCGGCATGCTCTACGCCAATAGCGTGGGCGCACGAGTGGAGAGCATGTCGCTCGGCGGTTATCTCTGCGCCTTTGGCGTCGTGCCTGGGTCCGCCTACTGCCCCAATTCGACTATGGTTGGCAGCGATCCGGTGACGTATAAGGCCTATGTGCAGGTGGTGAAGTACCTTGCGCGACACGGCACAATCGTGGTGGCGGCGGCGGGCAACGAACACGCCAACCTCGGCCCGGGTGGGCGTGTACTCAATCATTCGACCCTGGCGTTCGGTGCTCCGCGCGCTGATCCGTCCAACGATCTCTTCGGCCTGGCTGAGGTACCTGGCGGTGTGCCTGGCGTCATCGCGGTGAGCGCGGTGAACCGGCTCACGTGGCCGGCGCTGCATGCGACAGATACAAAGTTTGGTCAATATGGCGTCGGGCGCGAAGACCAGCTGACCTACTACAGCAGCTACGGCTCGCGCGTTGACGTGTCCGCGCCGGGCGGATCGCGCCGCTTCAACGTGCCACTCTTTGACTGCAACGCAAGCAGCACATGCGGCAACCTCGATCCAACGTCCTCTGCGTTCGACAACACGGGCGACTTCGGTGCCTGGGGCGTCAACCCGAATGGTACACCGTGCAACAACTGCTACGTGGATATTCAGGGCACATCGATGGCGACTCCGCAGGTTGCTGGTGTGGCAGCTCTGGCACTGGCTGCCCACCCCCATCTTTCCGCAAATGGCCTGCGCGCACTGTTGCGAGAATCGGTCTCTACCTTCCATGACCGCAATGCGACCCCGCCGACAGCGGACAGCCCTTCGGATCCGCAATACAACTATGATATCGATTACGACCTCCACGGCATTTCCGATGGGTTGATGGGTACGGGCGTAATTGATGCTGCCAAAGCAGTGAGGTAACTGCTAGGTGGCTCACATGCCTGGGGCCGTTCGCGAGGACGGCTCGAGCAGGTGCGCAGCGTGAGCTTGCATTGGAACGGGCGGCGGCGAGCAGGCGCTCCGCAGGCGGCCGTGCAATCCGCTGCTAGCTACTGTTCCTTGTGGGATACGTGTTCATCGCACCTGGAATGGGGCTGACGCAACCATAGTGCCTCCCTCTCCATCGGAGAGGTTGGAGGGAGTAGTCGAATAGTAGAGCACTAGCCGGTAGGTGCCGCTAGGGAACGGGCTTCTGCTCGTCGAGGGGTCATAGGGTGA